>JAPPKV010000166.1 GCA_028819775.1 Gammaproteobacteria bacterium
CCGGAGGCGGGGTCGGCGCACAGCGAATGCGAAGCGCCGATCCGCGTCTGGGGCGGTGACAGGATCGCAAGCGTTTGAAAGCACCGGAGGGGACCATGAGGAACTCACCCATGCGCGCCGGACTGGTGGCCGCCGTCGGACTGATGGCCACAACGGCGATGGCCGGTATCTTCGCGGGTACGGTTCGAGGCGCCGACGGCGAGCCGCTTCAGGGCGTCATGGTGCGGTTTACCCACGACGCCTCCGGCGTCTCGGAGTCGGTATTCACCGACCTGGACGGCGCCTTCCAGGCGACGATTGAACGCAATGGGAAGCTGCAACTGAGGCTCCGCACCCCCTACTACCGCGATGTCGAAGTGGATGTCGACGAACCCGACACAGACATGGCGTTCGTCATGGATGCCATGACCACCGACCGCGAGATCTCGGACAGTCTGCCCGCCGGCTACCACTTCGGCAGCCTGCCCTTCGAGACCGGGGAGGACGCGCTCTTCAACCGGCATCAGTTCCAGCGCGACTGCCTGACCTGCCACCAGATGGGCAATCCGATCACCCGGTTCCCGCGCACCCCCGAGGGCTGGGTGGAGACCATTCGGCGCATGCACGCCATGCTCGGCAACTTCGATGCCGAGTTGCGGGACCGCCGCTCGGTGCTGCTGTCCAAGGGTTTCGACGGCAAGCCGCTCGCTGTTCGCCCGGACTTCCCGCTCGACGAGTCCCTGGCCCGCACGCGCATCATCGAGTACCGGATGGAGGGCGGCATCGTGCCTCACGACGCGATCATCAACCCCCACGACGGGCTGATCTACACGGTGGACCAGGGCGCGGACCACATGGCCGTCACCGACCCGGCCACCGGTCAGACCGAATACGTCTCCCAGTCCGGCGAAGGCGTGGTCATACCCAAGTTCGGCGCCGTGGCCGGGGAGATCGCGGTGCTCAACGGCCGCAACGGACCGCATTCCCTCGCTCTGGGACCGGACCGCAAGTACTACGTCACGAACACCAGCTCCAACAGCATCGGGGTCTTCAATCCCGAAATCCGCAAATGGGAACCGCCTTTCAAGATCGAGAACCGCCCGGGGCAGCGCCGCGCCATCTATCCGCACACCATCCGCTTCGGCTTGAACGGCATCGTCTGGTACACGCTGGCGGGGTCGGAACAGGTGGGGAATCTCGATCCCGAAACCGGCGAAACCCAGCTTGTCGACCTGCCCCGGGTCAAGCCCGGCGGCATCTCCGGCGGCACGACGCCCTACGGCATCGACGTCGATCCGAACACCGGCATGATCTGGTACACCCGGCTGTTCGGCGACAAGATCGGGCGCATCCATCCAGCCACCCTGGAAGTGACCGAGTACGACTCCCCTGTGCGGGGCCCGCGCCGCATGCGGTTCGATGCCGACGGCATCCTCTGGGTGACGGGCTATTCAGACGGCGACGTGCTCCGGGTCGACCCCGACGGGTTCAAGTCCACGGTCTACCCGATGCCCGAGTTCGCGCCGGGCTTCCGACCCGCACCCTACGCGCTCGGCGTGCACCCCGACACCGGGGACATCTGGATCAACGAGAACATGACCGACCGCATCTACCGGTTCATCCCGTCCGAAGAACGCTACGTGGTCTACCCGGTCCCGCTCTCCGGCACGTATACCCGCGACATGGACTTCACCGCCGACGGCCAGGCCTGCACGTCGAACAACCCGGTGCCTGCCGCAGCGCTGGAAGGCGGCGTGCTTCAAGTAATCTGCATCGACGTGCAGCCCGCCCAGGAAGCCTGACCCGTGCCGTAGCACCGCCTGTCATTGACCGTGACCCCACGAACGTTGTCGGTGGATGCCGCCATCGTCGGTGGTGGCATCAGCGGGCTCTGGCTGGCCAACCTGTTGGACCGGCGCGGCCTTTCGGTTGTCGTCTGCGAACCGAACGGCGTCGGCGGCACCCAGACCCTGGCGTCACAGGGCATCGTGCACGGCGGCGTGAAATACGGCGCCTCCCCGCTGGCGGGCGCATTGAAGGGAATGCCCGACCGTTGGCGCGCATGCCTTGAGGGGAGGGGCGAGGTGGATCTGACCGGAGTCGGTGTACTTGCTGAGAAGATCGATTTTCATGTCGGCGACGAGACCGTCGAGGTCGACGAATTCGTTCTCGACATCCCCTCCGTGGTGGGTCGGCTCGCCCGACCGATCGCACATCGGGTCGTTGCGTCGGCGGTATTCCCGGATTCCCTGGTGGGCGATGGTACGCATATCGAGCGCTTCGAACTCGATGCATGCACGATCCACGCTCGCACCTACCTGCTCGCCGCCGGTGCAGGGAACGAAGCCCTGGCGCGGCAAGCCGGCTTCTCGGGGAAGGCGGTTGAGCATCGCCCGCTCAGGCAAACCATCGCCCGGCTAGGACGGAGTGCCAGCGTCTATGCCCACTGGATGGCGAGCCCCACGGAAGCCGGGCCAACGTTGACGGTTACCAGCCACGATTCCCTGCTGAGTGTCGGGGGTAGGGTTGCCGACGCCGGTGCTCGACGCGACGAGGCGGCACAGATCGCCGTCGTGAAGGACTTGCTCCGGCAAGCGTTTCCGGACATCGATGTCGAGACCGCCGCGTTCGAGACTTTCGTCGCCGATCGTGCCGAACCCGCCGCAGGCGCCATCCGGAACCTGCCGGACGCGCATGTCGCGCGCCGCGGCAACTGCCTGTTGTGCGTGCCCGTCAAACTCAGCCTGGCGCCGCGCCTGGGCGACCTCGTGATGGCCGAGTTGGGCGACCTGACACCTGGGGAAAACGGCTGGCGGGGCGATTCGGGCCACCGAGTCGTGTACGCGCCTTCTCCCTACACCCGCTCCCCATGCTGAGACGTCCGTTGGGTAACACCGGGATCGAGGTCTCGCCCCTCGGCCTCGGCACCGTCAAGTTCGGGCGCAATACCGCCGTGGACTACCCACGTCCGTACGAGATACCGAGCGACGGTTGTATTGCCGATCTGCTGGCGACGGCACAACACCTCGGCATCAACCTGCTGGACACCGCGCCCGCCTACGGGACCAGCGAGACACGGATCGGCGAAGCGATCGAAGGGCGCCGCGACCACTGGGTCGTCTGCACCAAGGCCGGCGAGACGTTCGACGGCACCGCATCACATTTCGATTTCGCTGATGACGCCATAATGAGAAGCGTCGAGAAGTCCCTGGTGCGATTGCGAACGGACACCGTGGACATCCTGCTGCTGCACAGCGACGGCCGCAGCGTCGAATTGATCGAGTCCGCCGGTGCCTTCCGCGCGCTATCCAGGCTGAGACGCGAAGACATAGTCCGGGCCGTTGGCTTCTCGGGGAAATCGGCGGCAGACGCCGAGGGCGCCATGTCCAGATGCGACGTGCTGATGTGCACCATCAACGCCAGCTATCGAGACGAGGTGGGCATCGCCAGGAAAGCCGCCGACCTCGGCGCGGGCGTACTGGTCAAGAAAGCACTCGCTCGGGGATTCCAAGGCGATGCCGAGACGATCGCGGAGACCGCCTGCCTCGATGGCGTCACGAGTGTCGTAGTGGGCACGATCAACGCAAACCACCTGGCTGCGAACGCGGCGGCTATCCGACGAACTTGCGATCCCCGCACCGACCTCGCGCCAGCACGCGGTCATCCAACTAGGCGTGTATATCCCCTTGACATATCCCGCGCGCGCTCCTAGGGTCCGCACACTCCCCAAGGGGTGCAAAAAGAGCAAAGCAAGCGATGCAACAGGGCAGTGTTTTCAAGAGCAATCGTAGTCAAGCAGTGCGTCTACCCAAGGCGGTCGCCTTCTCCGATGCGGTTAAGAGGGTCGACATCGTCGTAGTCGGTAGGAGCCGCCTGCTGTCTCCCGCCGGGGAGATCTGGGACAACTGGTTCGACAGCCCCGGCGTTTCCGAAGACTTCATGGTGGAGCGCGATCAGCCGGCGGACCAAGAGCGCAATGCGCTATAGACCGTGCGCTACATGCTCGATACCAATGTGGTGATCTACACCATTCGCAATCGGCCGGAGGAGGTCCGGCGGATGTTCACGCTGCAACAAGGGCGCATTTGCATCTCCACGGTTACGCTGATGGAGCTGGTATACGGGGCGGAGAGGTCCGCTCAGCCGTACCGGAATCTGCGAGACATCGAGTCTTTCTCCGCACGCCTGGATGTGCTTCCGTATGATCATGACGCCGCAAGCCACACGGGTCGAATCCGAGCCGAGCTCGCACACTCGGGCGAGCCGATCGGTCCGTACGACGCGATGATTGCTGGCCATGCCAGATCCCGAGGCCTGACGGTCGTAACCGCCAATACGAAAGAGTTCGAGCGCGTTCCGGGCCTCGTCGTGGAGAATTGGGTTGACCCCTAGCGGCCCTTGTCCTGATGCAACGATCGGTATGGCTGGCCGGCTTGGGCATCGCACCGAAGCACGGATGCGTCTATTGGCCCGTCCGGCGGCGCGTTACGGATCCACCGGGCCCTCGGCAAAGCCCACGAGTTCGGCCAGCTTGGTCGTCGAATGGCCCTCGACCTCGGTCAACACCCGGACATCGCCGCCGTAGCTCCGGACGAATTCGGCACCCACGACTTCATCGGGCGTGTAATCGCCGCCCTTGACCAGCACGTCGGGACGGATTTCCTCGAGCAGCGCTTCGGGCGTGTCCTCCGAGAACGACACAACCCAGTCCACCGCAGCCAGTCCATCCAGGACACGCATTCGTTGCGCCAGCTTGTTCAGAGGACGCCCCTCGCCCTTCAGTCGGCGCACCGAGTCGTCGTCGTTGACGGCCACGATCAGCCGGTCGCCAAGTTGCCGTGCCTCGTCGAGGTAGCCGACGTGGCCGGCATGGAGGATGTCGAAACAGCCATTCGTGAAGACGATACGTGCGCCTTGTCGCCGGGCGCGGCGAACGGCGTCGGCAAGCTGGCGACGGTTCGACGCGGCAGGCGCCGTTGGCACGTTGTCCCGAAGCGCTTCGTTGAGTTCGCCGAGCGGTACCGCTGCCGTGCCCGCCTTGGCGCACACTAAACCACCGGCGACGTTGGCCAGACGCGTGCTGTCCGACCAGGTCCACCCTCTCGCGGCGCAAACGCCGAAAGCGGCCGCCACGGTATCGCCAGCACCCGTCGAGTCGTAGACGTCGATACCAAGCGCCGGCAGATGTTCGATGCGGCCGTTGGCTTCGAACAGCGTCAGACCGTCACCACCCCGGGTCAGTGCGATGGCGTCGACGCCACTCGAACGCGCCAGCGCGGGGCCCAATTCGGCGAGCTCTGAATCGCTTGGCCAATGACCAACCACCTGCCGAAACTCCCGCCGGTTCGGCTTGAGCAACGCGGCTCCGCGGTATTCGACGAAAGGCTTGAACTTCGGATCGACGACTGTGGTGATGTCCCCGGCGGCGGCGAGGATGCGTTGCGGCCGGCTGATTGCACCCTTGTCGTAGTCCTCGATGATCAGCGCATTCTTGCCGGGCGCATGTCGCGCGACCCGCTTGGCCACTTCGATGGCAGCGGTTTCGGGCAACGCCATCTCGAAGTCCAAGCGTGCTAGCTGCTTGCGCATGCTCACCACCCGCTCTTTCAAGATGGTCCGCCAACCGTCGACCACCACGAGGTCGGCGTCTACGCCGGCGGCGTCGAGCAGATCGGTCGCCGTGGCGCCGCTCGGGTCGTCGCCGATGGCGCCCACCAACGTGCAGCGGGCACCCAGGGCCACGACATTCAAGGCCACGTTGGCCGCGCCGCCGAGCCGGTCCTCCGAACCGTCTACCTGCACGATGGGCACCGGCGCTTCCTCGGAAACGCGTTCGGTCCGGCCGTAGAGATAGCGGTCAAGCATCACGTCCCCCACGACGAGGACATGGACTGGGGGGTCGGCAGGAAGCACGCGATTCATCGCAGGAATCGTCGCATGAAACAAACGCAAGAGCGAACGACGCGTTCTGACGAGTGCGGCTATGGGACGCTCAGGATCTCCCGGTAGCGCTCAGACAACGCCCCGACGGAGAACCGCGCGGCAACACGCTGCCGGGCTAGTTTGATCGTCTCGCTTTGGTCGCGCGAGCCGATCGCACGCAGAGCCGCGAGGAGTTCGTCATCCGTCTTGAAATACGTCCCGCAGTCCCCCACAACGCTTCTCGGCCCACGCCGGTCGGCCACCGCAACCGGCACGCCCGCCGCCATCGCCTCAAGCAGGACAACGCCGAATGCCTCGCGATCGGTTGAACAGAGAAGAAGGATGTCGAAAGCACCGAGTAAGGTCCGCGCATCCGCCCTGAACCCCGCGATGACAACCCGCTCGCCGGCGTCCTTCTCCATACGCGTCCGCAATGGCCCATCGCCTACGAAGACCAGCCAGGCCCGGGTATCTTCGCGACGGTAGGCCTCGAAGGCGCCGAGCGCACGGAGAGGATCTTTTTTCGGATGAAGCCTCCCGACGACCCCGATCGCGAACGCCGGCGAAGGAACGCCTAAGCTTGCCCGCGCATGCGCGCGCGGCAGCATCGTTTCCCGCAAAGCATGCGGATCGATGACATTGGGCAGCACCACGGGCGAAGCGACTCCCGACGCCCCGAGATCGGACGCCACGGGTTCCGACACGCCCGCGAACAACGCATGGTCGCGCCCCGCGAGCCGTCGCCGGAGCCGACGCGTCCGGCGGGCGAACATTCCGAACTCGTGTGCAACGGCGATGTGCGAGGGATTCCCCAAACGCCGGACCATCCGAGTGCCAACCCGGTAGGCGCGATGGCGGTGGGAGACGAGCAATGCCGGTCTTTCCCCGCTCAGCAGGCCGGGCAGTTTCCGCACCGTCGCATATTCGACACCGAGGGGGTCGGCGGATGGCGCCTGGCCACCGCGTGCCTCCAAGAATACCGTGCGCACGCGGAATCCCAGCAACTCGAGGGCCCGGGCATGCCCCGCACACACGTCGAAGAACGGTGCCTGATCGGTCGGGCAGAGTTGCAACGCGCTAGGCACCGGGTGCCGCCCTCTTCGTGATCAAGAGATTCTCCATGACCAGGTAGCCGAGGTCGGACCCGACGAGAATATCCAAGGCGTCCGAGGGGGTGCAGGCAATGGGTTCACCACGCCGGTTCAGCGACGTGTTGAGCACCACGGGTGCACCGGTCAATCCACCCAGTCGCTCAAGCAACGCGTAGTAGAGGGGGTTCGCGCTTCGGGTCACCACCTGTGCGCGAGCCGTGCCGTCCACGTGGACGACCTCCGGAATCCGCGACCGCCACCGATCGGCAACATCGAACGCGATGGTCATGAAAGGTGCCGGATGGCTCGTGCCCAGGACATCGGCGGCCACCGTATCGGTGAGCGACGGGCAGAACGGGCGCCAACGCTCGCGGTACTTGATCTCGGCGTTGATGCGCGCCGCGATGCCTGGAACGCTGGGGCAGCCCAGGATGCTGCGCGCTCCCAAGGCACGAGGACCGAATTCCATGCGTCCCTGGAACCACGCCAAGGGATGTCCGGCGGCGAGGATTTCCGCCGCGCGACCTGGCACGTCGCCGAGCTCCTCGACGGTGAGGCCCGAATACGACGCCAGTGCGTCTCGGCACTCGAGGGGCGAGAAGGCGGGGCCCAGGTAGGCGTCCGTCATCGGCCGCAGGGGGTCGCCCGCGAGACTGGCCACGTACGTCGCGGCGCCCAACGCCGTGCCGGCATCGCCCGCAGCGGGTTGCACGAACAGTTCGTCGACATCGTCCCGGGCGAGAATGAGCTTGTTCAGCTTGACGTTGAGCGCGCCACCGCCGGCGAACACCAGGCGCCGGTTAGCGGCTAGAACATCGCCCAGGTAGCGGTCGATGAGCGCGAGGCACGCTTCTTCGTAGGCCTGCTGCATGGCGGCGGCGTGATGGATGTAGGGATCGTCTGCCGCATCGCCGCGTCGCGGGGGCC
The DNA here is from genome assembly GCA_028819775.1 of Gammaproteobacteria bacterium. The sequence goes on from JAPPKV010000166.1 coordinate 7,920, forward strand.
CGAGCCGTTCTACGAGGCGGGCACCGAAATATCGTCCGCGGCCCTCGTCGCGGTAGCGCCGGAGCCCCACCGTGTTGACCAGCCGCGCATCGACGCGAACGGCGCCGTCGCGGCAGCCGAGGAGCGGCGCAAAGTCGAACCGCCGCGGGTCGCCGTAGGGCGCCATGCCCATCAGCTTGTACTCGCCGTCGAGCATTTCGAAGCCCAGGTACTCGGTTAGCGCACCGTAGACGCCCGAGAGCGAGTCGGGATCGTAGAACTCGCGGATGCGCCGGATCGCCCCATTCTCGCCGACGCCGAAGAAGGTCGTGGCGTACTCGCCCCTGCCATCCACCCCCAGCACCGCGGTCCGTCCCCCGAAGCCGGACAGGTGGTAGGCACTCGATGCGTGGGCGTGGTGGTGTTCCACCGGCTCGAAGGTCGTCCGCGACCAATCGATACCCAGCGTCTCGCCCAGCGCCGCCACTCTCGCGCGGTTGCGCCGGTAGCGGCGATTACCGTTGAAGATGGCGTCGAGCGCCCGATCCGGTGCGTACCAGTGGCGTTTGGCGTAGTGCCACCGGGCAGGCGAGAAGATCGAAATCGGGGCATAGGGAAACGCCACCGCATCGATTTGCGTGGCCGCCAATCCCGCTTCCTCCAGACAATACCGGGCGGCCTCGAGCGGCATCCGGTTCTTCGCATGCTTTTCCCGGATGAAGCGCTCTTCTTCGGCCGCGGCTACGATTTCGCCGTCGACGAGAAGCGCCGCGGAAGGGTCATGTCCCAAGGCGCCCGAAAGGCCCAGGATGATCAAGCCCGTTCCCCGACACCCGGTCCGGCTGTGAAGGCGTCTCGAAGCGATGCCGGCGCGTCCGGCCAATTGGCAAGGAACCGCATGCGGTCGCGGCGATGGACCCGAGCGAAACGCCATCCAACGCGGTGAAAGGCGGCCGCATCAAGGTCGAGGACGTAGATGTCTCCTCCCTTGACAACGAAGTTCGTCGCCTTGGTGTCCCCGTGCGCGAAACGCAGGTCCCGCCACGCGCGGAACATCCGCGCCAAAGCGCTACACGTCTTAAGATCGACGGCCTCGCCGAGGCGCTCCCCGTCAACATGGTCGACCACGAGATAGGCGACGGCCTCGCCGACTTGAGGGCGGCGGATCTCGATCAAGGCGCGCGGCCGCGGCGTTGCCAGACCAGCGAACCGTAGGCCGTGACCGGCTCGCCAAGCCCTCAGCGCCCGGGTGCTCCGCCACCCCAAGCGGTGCCGATGCCAGCGGTCCTTCACGTTGTAGCGCTTCACGACGAAGTCGCCGCAGCGGACCGCAGCGGCCGTGTTGCCGCGTTTCAACGGTTCGCCCGCCGACGCCGCGCGCTCCGGATCGGCAATGATGTGCATCAGTTGCGGATCGTCGTCGCCTCTCTCGACAACGATTCGGCACCGCGGTTCTTCCCGCACGGCAAAGCCCGTGCACTCGCGGTTCGTCTTGGCGATGAACTTCGCCAGCCGTTGGCGGCGCGCGCGGGCCACGCGGGCGTGGAGTTCGCCGACTGCCCGCTTCGGCAAGGCAACGCCGGCGGCATCCTCGTAAACGATCGCCAGCGGGCCAAGCGGGCCAAGGGCTTCGCTCGGGTAGTGGGCGAGAATGCGGGCCAGATCGGCCAAGCGTTGAGCACCGTCAACCGTTTTCGACACGACGACGCCGCCGCCGTCGATCGCGAAGAGGCGTGTTCCGGAGACGAGGAAATTGCCCGCGTGCAGATCCCGTTGACGGATGCCACGGCGGTGCATCTGCGCTAGCGTCGCCAGCAATTCTCCGACATCGCCAACCGAAGGCTCCCGGGCTTCGTGGAAACGCTCAAATGCGAGGATGCGCGCCGCGCCGCCCCGACCGGTCCCGAGTAGCTCGGGGGTCGCCACGCCGGATTCGCGTAGAGCCTTCACGCCGCGTTGTTCGCGTGTCCAGTCGCGGTCGGCCCGGGGTCCGAAGAACGCCTTCAGGATCATCTCCCGACCATCGACAACCGCGCGCAAGATCAACCGTCGACCCGGCTGGGCTCGAAGCACCGCGGTGCAGACCGCGCGGACGCCGCCCTTTCCAAACGACACGTCGAACCGAAAAGGCAGCGGCGGATCGCGACCTAGATCCTCCAAACGTCCAACCGAGGCAATCCCGGCGCCTGGGAGCGCTTCCGCACCCGTCGCCATGCCGTTGGCAACGGCGCGCGCGTGGAGACGTTCGGCGCGGTGCCGCACGGCGCGCCAAAAGCCACCATGGCGGCGCAATTCGACCCCGACCGGCGCTCCCGCGTAGGCTGCCACGAAACGCAATCGGTCGCGTTCGGTGAGGGGCATGGCGGACGTCGAGTAGAGCAGGGCGCCGAGATCCCTTATGCGAGCGCGCCTCGGGAGACGACGGTGAACTTTCGCGCGATGCAGGTCGATCACCGCGAGTTCCGCCTCGCCTCTGTCCAGCCTAGCCGCATTCGCCATCAGGTGACACGCGTAGTAGTCACGATGGCAAACCGCCGCCGCATGCATTGCCGCGGTCAGCCGCCCCGCTTCGGTCAGCACCGTTCGCTTCAGCTCGACGGACGGCGGGGTCGCCAGCCACCCGTGCCCCACGTCCTCCAGGCTGCGAAAACCCTCCAATGCGTCGTGAATCGCGAAGGAGCGGCGGCGGGCCGGATTGACGCCGCGCTCGCCAAAGGCGGCCACCCCCGGCACCGCCACGCCCCGGGCGCACAGTCGCCGGCTGGCTTCGAAGTCGTGGCGAGCGCCGAGGACTGGTCGTTTCCCGGCTAGCACGTTCTTCGCGATCTCGCGCCACCCGACGCCCTCGTGGATCTTTGCGAAGTAGGCCTTGCCGCCGATCTCCACGCGTGACGTGCACCGGCGGGCGGCGCGACGATAGACCTCCCCCTCCACCGCCGACAACGCCGAGAACAGGTCGTCTCCGGGCACGCCCAACGCGCCGGTCCGCACCGCCGCTTCGAGGTCGTCACGCAGGTAGAGGCTCTGCATGACCGTCAATCCCGTGCGCATGTTGTGCGATGACCGCCGCCACCTTATCGGCCTGACCGAAGTGTTCACGGCGCGACGCAAACTCCGCGGCATTGGCTGACCACCGGGTGCGCTCAGCCGAGGAGCCGAGGAGCTTCGCGAGTGCCTGGTTGACGTCGTCCTGCCGAAACGGCGAAGCCAGCACCATGCCGGCGTGGGCATCGCATACCAGCCGGGACTCAGAGACACCAGCGTGGGTCACCACCGGCCGCCCGGCCGCCAGCGCATCGAATATCCAGCCATTCGAGGATCGCCCGTGCGGGAGATCCACGAACGCATCCGCCGCTTCGATGGCATCGAGCGGCGACAGGTCGCTGTCGAACCGAATCCGGCCGTCGAGTCCGAATACCCGCTCGGTCGCGCCGAGGCGAATGCCGGGCCAGCCGGCTGCCAGCACGGTACAGCGACTGCGTTGCGCCGCCGGCAACTTGCCGAGCGCCATGAACAGGCGCTCGAACCCACGCGAGGCGAGGTCGCTCCCCGCCATCGCAAGGACGACCTCTTCTTCGCCGAGACCGAACTCCGTGCGCACGGCTTCGCGCGACCTCTCGGGCGGTGTTGGCGCCTGTTCGAGTCCCGGCGGCAGTCCGTCAAGGATGCGACCGCTTTGCCCTCGCCCCGTTTCCCAACCACGGCGGATGTTCATTACGCCCTGAGCCTCGAACCCCACCACCAGCCCTGGCAGGGTCGAACGCAACGACTTCGCCACCCATTCGCGGCGTCTGGCCCGCCGGGTGTTTCGGCCAACCGCTGTCACCGGCACGGCAACCACGTCGATTCCATCCGGCATCGGCCCGCGCCAATCGGGCACGAAAACCCGTACGTTCAATCCTCGGCGACGGCACGCCTGGGCAACCGGCAGCAGCGATCGATACCGGGGATCGGCCTTCGAATACCCGAGTGCGCAAAAGGACACCACGGGCGGCTCGCCACCAGCGGCGACGGTCTCCAGCACATCGACCGCGCGAGGCGCCATCGCGTACAGCGACTCGTTGGCCACTAGTTCACGCCCGTTCCGGAACGTCAGTTCGCGTTCGTCCGCGCCGAGCAGTCGTTCGAGGTCGGCGTTGAACCGTGCCTGATCGAACGGCACGGGAGTGACGATTCCCGCCTTGGCTTCCCGGAGGTACGGGGCGTATCCGCAGTTCGCCGTCGCCACTACCGGCACGCCGGCACAGGCGGCCTCAAGGATTACCATCCCCGCGGCTTCGTCGTAGGCCGGCAAGGCCAATGCGTCCGCCGCCTGGAGCCACGCCGCCACGTCATCCCGACCGCCGACGAACCGCACCCGCGGGGCGAGCCGCAAGCGGCGGGCCAAGCGCTCGAAGCGCTCTGCCTTGTCGTCGCCGACCACCACAAGACGCACCCGGTCCCGGACCGGGGAAGGCAACGCGGCAACGCCGCGAAGCACCCGGTCGAGTCCCTTCTTGACGAAACCTGAACCCACGAACAGGAGCAGAATGTCCGTTTCGGCCACGCCGAACTCACTCCTGAGAGCGCGCCCAGCTTCGAGGCTGGCCTCACTTCGGTCCCGCTCGATTCCCGGCGGCAGCGAATGAAAACGGTAGGCCGGGGTGCGATAGACGGCCCTGAACGCGGCGTCCTGGCCCGGAGCGATCGTAAGAATGCGCGTCTGGGAATCTGGTGCGAACACCGTCCGCTCGAACTCCGCGTAGTGCCGGTACCGGGACGTCAGCCGGTAAAACCACGGACGCTGAATCCTTGCCTTGCCCTCGAAACAGGAATCGGCGGCATAGTAGACGTCGAGACCCGGCATCTTGTTCATGCCTACGACGAGGTCGACTGGATTGGCCCCGACATGCTCGGCGACCTGAACGGCGAACCGGTGTTGGCGGACATGGCTGCGGACGCCCCGGCTCGGTATCACGACGGTCTCGACGCCCTGCAAATGCGCGCCCGCCCACTCAAGCGCGTAGATTCTCACGTCGTGCCCCCGCTTTCGACACGTCGAGACGATCTTCGCCAGGTCCCGCGCGGTTCCGCCGTGGGGAAAGAACTTGAAGATGGCGAACGCGACACGCATGACCGATCCTGCTACAGACCCGCCACGTTCCGGGGCTGCTGCGCCATCGCCTCCAGCAACGCCGACCATGCGCGTGCCGGTTCAACGGTCGCTAGACACGGCGGCCAATGGTCGGCGTGATGCGCCACGCGCCAGCTCAGCCGACACTGTTTCGACCGGCAGGGCGAACACGCCAACGAAGCGGTCAGATTGCGCGCGTACCGGCCCCGGCAACCGGTCAGCGACGGGTCGGACGGTCCAAACAGCATCACCGTCGGCCGGCCCAGCGCGGCACCGAGATGGGCGAGTCCGCTGTCCACGCCAACCACGCCGCAGGCGTGGGCAAGCAATTCCATGACGTCGTCCAGGTCCATCCGCGCACAGACACGCGCACCCGGGATACCGCGGACGATCCGCTCTGCCCGCGCCCGCTCGCCGTTGGCCCAAGGCAGTAGGGGAACGAATCCCTGATCGGCCGCGGTCCGTGCTAGGGCCGCCCAGAACGCCTCCGGCCAGTGTTTCGTCGGCCATGTCGTCCCATGCGCAAACACCACCTCGTTGCCCGACTCGTTGCCGAGGCGGCTGGTCCGCCTTCGGGGCGCCCGCAAACCGAATGCGGGTTCGCGATCAGGCACCTCATAGCCCAACGCATGGGCGAAAAGACGGCGCGTCCGGTCGATCGCGTGCCAATCCTGCGGCACGGATATCCCCCGCCGATACGCCAGCGCAGCCACACGCTCGCGGGCACTCGCCGCATCGAATCCGACGCGTTCGTCGGTCCGCGCCCAGCAGCCGACCACGGCGCTCTTCAGCAATCCCTGGGCGTCCAGCACCAGTTCGTAACGGCGTTGGCGAAGACGCTCACGGAAAGCCCGGAGTTCGGCCCCGAATGCGATAGGCGCTGTCCGCCAGCGCCGGAAGGCGACCTCGAGCACCCGATCCACTGCCGCGACCCGGGCCGGCACGTCCCGATAGCCCTCCTCCACGACCCAGTCGAACCGCACACCGTGGCGTGCGGCATCGTGGAGGGCCGGCAGCGTATGCACGATGTCGCCCAGCGACGACATCTTGACCAGCAACACATTCACACGCCAGCCACACGGAGTTCGCGCAGGGCATCCATCGCGCGTTCGGCCGATGTGTCGGTCAGGCAAGCCAAATGGCCCAGGGGACACTCGCGCTTGAAGCATGGCCGGCAAGGCAGTTCCTGGCCAATGGCCACGGCCCGGGACGACAGCGGCGGCGTGAATTCCGGCGTCGTGGATCCGTAGACGGCCGCAACGGGCACACCAACGGCCGCGGCGACATGCATCAGACCGGAGTCGTTGGTGACCGCCGCGCTGGCCACCGATAGGATGTCAACGACCTCGTCGAGGCGGGTCTTGCCGGTGAGGTCGAGCGCCGGAGAACGCCCAGCGATTGCCGCGCCCGATTCGGCATCGCGGTCGCTGCCCAAAACGCAGACCGCCGTCCCGGTCGCCGCCAAGCGCCGCGCCAGTTCAGCGAAACGCTCGACCGGCCAGCGCTTCGACGGCCCGTATTCCGCGCCGGGACACAGCGCAACGAGGGTGCGACTGCCCAGATCGAGACCGAATCTCCGCAGAAGATCTTCGCCGGTTGCCGCGTTGGCTTCCAAGCGGGGATTCGCCGGCTCTACGTCGGCAAGGGACGCAAAGCGGTCCACCTGACGCGGCAGACTCCGAACATCGAGCTTGCGGCAGTCGTTGAGCAGGCCGAAGCGCGCTTCGCCGGTGAAGCCCGTCCGACGCGGGATGCCGGCCAGGAAAGGCACCAGCGCCGACTTCCACGAGTTCGGCAGGACGATCGCCCAATCGAATCCGCGCTGTTGGAGAC
>JAPPKV010000293.1:0-1768 GCA_028819775.1 Gammaproteobacteria bacterium
CTGTCCGGCGTATTGCTGATCCCGGTCGTGCCGTGGCTCGCGGTGTCGGCGTTCCTGCTTGCCGCGCTCATGCGTCGGGACACGCGCAACCAGAGGGCGGTCATGCTGGCGAGCGAGGCATCCTACGGCGAGATGACCAAGTCCATTCAGGGCGTTCGCGACCTGATGGCGGCCGGCGCGAAGGACTATGCGATGGATCGTGTTCGCCGTCGAATAGCGGCCGTCAACCGGGCCAACCTGCAGCAGGGCGACCAACACGCCCTACGCTCCGGTCTGGTCAATGCGACGGCGACGTGGCTGCCGGCGCTGACGGCGCTGGCCTTCGTGCCGGCGTTGTTTCGCAGCGGCAGCCTGACGCCGGGGGAAGTCGTCGGCACGTTTGCCTACCTGCTCGCGGGGCTTTCCACCGGGTCGATGTTCGTGACTGGCGTGATGGGGTACATCGTAACGCTGCGAGTGCACCACGGCCGCCTCGTCGAGACCGTTGGCGAGGAACCGGCGCCGGTTGACCTAGGGGTCCAGGTGCCGTTGACCACACCTCCGGCGATCCAGGTACGGGGCCTGACGTTCGCCTACGGTGCCTCGGCGCAGCCCATCGTCGAGGGGCTCGACATGGACATGCCGCACGGCGACCACATCGCCATCGTTGGCCCGAGCGGGATCGGCAAGTCGACGCTCGCGGCCCTGCTCGCAGGCGTACTGGTTCCGGACGAAGGTGTTGTGAAGGTCGACGGCACGTCATTGCATCTACGCGGGGACCGTTGCCGACTCGTCACGATGGTGCCCCAGGAAGCCTATGTATTCTCGGGTTCCCTGCGCGACAACCTGACCTACCTGCGGCCATCGGCCTCGGACGAGGACCTGGCCGCCTCCGCCGAGGCGGTCGGGCTCGAGCGGGTGCTGGACCGGCTTGGAGGTTTCGATGCAGTGGTCGATCTCGCCAAATCCGGACTGTCGGCGGGCGAGAGACAGTTGGTGACGTTGGTCCGGGCGCATCTCGCGGCAACGCCCGTCGTGGTCCTGGACGAGGCCACCTGCCATTTGGACCCGGCAGCCGAGGACCGGGCGGAACGGGCCTTCATGGCGACCGGCGGCACGCTGATCGTGGTCGCCCACCGCATGTCGGCGACACTGCGAGCGAAGCGCGTGATGGTCATGGACGGGGTTGGCATCGACATCGGCGATCACGGCCAACTGATGGAAAGGCACGCGCTCTATGCCGATTTCCACGGCGCCTGGTCGACGGAGCAGGTGGCATGAGGACCGCGTTCTCGCATTGGGTCGTGGAATGCCGTCAGGCGGTCCAGAGCCTGGCGCGTACGCCGGGTCTCACCGCCACCATCGTGCTTACCCTAGGGGTGGGTCTCGGTGCCGCCACGGCCACCCACACCTTGATCAAGGACATCGTCCTCGACCCCCTGGGGTATCCGGATGCCGAGCGCTTGGTGATGCTGCGCAGCGAGGTGCCCGGTGCCGGCACGGATGCGGAATGGCAAGGCTCGTTCCCCCAGTACTACCAGTTCCGCGACAAGGCTCGGACGTTGGCCGGCATCGGTCTCTACGGCACGGTGGGGATGAACATCGAGTCGCCGAGCGGCGTGGAGCACACGCAGGTCACCGTGGCGAGCGCCAGCGTGCAGGAGTTGATTGGTGCGCGTGCGGTGCTCGGTCGAGGGCTTCAGGCAGCGGACAACGAGCTGGCGGCGCCAACCATCGCCGTGGTCTCGCACGGCTATTGGCAGCGTCGTTTCGGAGGCGACCCGAACAT
>JAPPKV010000293.1:1868-11014 GCA_028819775.1 Gammaproteobacteria bacterium
TCGCCGTGGTCTCGCACGGCTATTGGCAGCGTCGTTTCGGAGGCGACCCGAACATCATCGGCATGACGCTTCCCATCCAGACCGGTGTGTTTGCCCAGTACTTCGAGCTGACGGCGCCACCCTATGAGATCGTGGGAGTGCTGGCCCCGGGTGTGGCGTTGCCCCCCAGCGGCCATGGCGGCGAGCCCGAGCGGCCCGACATCTGGCTCCCGATGCGGCTCGATCCGGCAGCGCGCGGTCCGCACGCCTGGAGTCTGCTCGCGAAGGTTGCCCCCGACGTTTCGCTTCGCCAGGCGCAAGCGGAACTGGACGGGCTCACGCGCGGCCTCGTCGACAGCTATCCCGATGCATACTCCGAAGCGCTCTTCGAGAAGTACGGTTTCCGAACGCGCGCCCACGATCTCAAGTCGTTCATGGTGGGGCCGATCATCCGCAACCTGTGGTTGATCCACGGTTGTGTGGTTCTGTTGCTGCTGGTCGCCGTTGTCAATGGCGCCAGCTTGTTTCTGGTCCGGGCAGAAGTCCGCCGCGCCGAAATCGACGTCCGGGTCGCGCTGGGTGCAAGCCGCCTTGCCATCTTTCGCCACTTCGCCGCATACAGCGCGTTGATCGCGCTCGCAGCGGGCCTGTTGGGCCTCTTGGCAGGCTACTGGATGGTCCAGTGGGCAAGTTTGGCGACGCCGTGGCGGATACCCCGTATGGACGAGGTGGCGCTCGACGGCGGTGTGTTCGCGTTCCTCGCAGGGTTGTCGCTCGTGGTCGCCCTGGTGCTGGCGGGTTTTTGTGCCTGGCGGGTCGACGCAACCGGCACGGCCCACGCGGGACGCGGCGTGCGCGGCACTGGCCGCGAGAGCCAACGGCTTCGCGCCGCAATGACCGTGGGCCAGGTCGCCTTGTCGCTCGTGCTGATTGTTGCCGCGGCGCTGTTCGTCGAGAGCTTCCGCAACCTGCGTGCCACGGATACGGGGATCGAAGCCGAAGGTGCGGTGTCGATCAAGACGTTTCACGGCGAGCAGGACATGTCCAACTGGTGGCCGTTCGTGAAGCAGGTACTTCAAAGGATCGAAGCACTCCCCGGGGTCGCGGTTGTCGGTGCCACGACCGCTGTCCCGTTCTCGAGGTTCACCGGGCATGGCTGCGTACAACAAGGCTTCGATGAACCGACCGTGTACCAGCGTGTCGAGGCGGCGGGGCTGACCTACTGCGCCGCTCAGGCCGTCGCCACGCCGGGCTATTTTGAGGCCGTTGGCATCCCGATGCTTCGGGGCAGGGGCTTCACCCATGCGGATCTCGACAATCCCGCCGAAGGCGTCGTGGTTGTCAGCAGAGCTTTCGCGGAGCGTTTCTGGCCGGGCGAGAACCCGCTCGGCAAGCGTGTTTCGCCGTACGGTGGATCCGTCTACTGGTATCGGGTAGTCGGGGTCGCCGGCGACGTGTTCCGGGGCTCCGTTCAGGAAAAGCCCCACAACCTGATCTACTACCCCTTGGCGCCCATACCTGGGGACGCAGGTTGGTACTTCGGGGGAATCGACTTCGTGGTTCGTACCGCCAACGGCGAGCCGGCAGCCGTCGTGCCACGGCTGCGGGAACTGATCGAAAACATCGACCCGACGGTTGCGGTCGGCGAAGCGTGGACGATGTCCGCGCTGGTGAACCGTTCGATGGCACGATTGAGCTTCACCTTGGTCCTGATCTCGGTGGCGGCGTGCACGGCTCTAGGTCTCGCGGTAGTGGGCCTCTACGGCCTTGTTGCCTACCTGGTCGCCCGGCGCAGCAGTGAAATCGGCGTTCGCGTGGCGTTGGGCGCGCGCCCCGACCAGGTTCGCCGCATCGTGGTCGCGGGTTCGGCGAAGTTGATTGCGACGGGATTGTTGATCGGTGTCGCGTGCAGCATTGCCGCAAGCGCGACATTGCGCGGGCTGGTGTTCGGCGTCGCGCCCACGGACCTACGGGTGTACGCCATTGCCATAGTGGTCGTCACCGTGGCAACGCTAGGAGCAAGCTGGCTCGCGGCCAACCGCGCCGTGGGGATTACACCGATGGATGCATTGCGAACGGAGTGATAGCGACCATGTCCCTTGTTTGGCCAACGGAACTCCGCCAGGCGGCGCGGGGCCTCGCGCGTGCGCGCGGATTCACGGTCGTCGCCGTGCTCGTGCTCGGTTTGGGGATCGGGGCGACGGCGACGGTCTTTGCCCTGGTCAAACAGGCCCTTGTCGATCCGCTGGCCTATCCCGATGCCAACCGGTTGGTGGTTGTGCACAGTGAGGTACCGGGTGCCGGAAAGGACGCGGAGTGGGGCGCTTCGTCGGCCCAGTTCGTCCACTTCAGGCAACACGCCAGATCGTTTGCGGACATCGGCGCGATGGAGTACCAGGTCGCGAGCGTGCGACCGGAGGGCGCGAGTTCAACCGTGCGGGCGCGAATCTCCATTGCGACGGCGGGCGTCCACCGGATGCTCGGTGCGCGTCCGATCGTCGGGCGTCCCTTCGTCGAGACGGATGACGATCCCGGGGCACCGCTCGCAGCGGTTGTCTCCCGCGCTTTCTGGGAGACGCAGTTCGGTGCCGATGCGGACATCGTCGGCAAGAAGGTCCATCTCGACTCCGGCGCGATCGGCGGCCCCGCGTTTGCCGTTCCGATCATCGGCGTCATCGAACCGCTTGGCGAGAAGCTCACGGACGACACGGATGTATGGCTGCCGAAAGTCATCAATCCGAGCGGCCCGCACTACAACCAGCACAGTTTGTTCGTCGTCGCGAAACTCCGCCCCGATGCGACGCTGCCGGGCGCCCAGACGGAGATCGACGGCCTGACGTCGAAACTCCCGGATGCCTATCCCGACGTCTACTGGGAAGACTTCCTTGAGCGGTTCGGCTTCCGGACCCGCCTCGAGGGCTTGAAGACCTACATCGTAGGGGATGCCGCAGCGGTCTTGAGCATCCTGTTCGGCGCCGCCGGCTTGCTGCTTGCCGTTGCCTGGGCGGACATCGCGTGCCTGCTGCTCGCACGCGTCGAGACGGCAAGGCACGACATGGCGGTCCGGGCCGCTCTCGGTGCGGGAAAGGCCGTGATTGCCCGCCACTTCGCGGTACAGAGTTTGTTGCTGGCGGGCGCCGGCGGGGTGTTGGGTTGCCTGGTCGCTTGGTGGCTCGGCACCGCCCTTGTTGTAGCAAACCCGCTACCGATGGCGCGTCTCGATCACATGTCGGTCGACGGCGGTGTCATGGCGTTCGTTGCTGCGGTATCGCTGTTGGTCGCGGTGGCGCTTGCCTTGGTCGCCGCGGCGTCTTCGCGGAATCTGCGCAGCCACTTGGCAGACGCTTGGCGCGGTGCCACCGCGTCCCGGCCCCGCCAACGCGCACGCTCGGCGCTGATTGCCGGCCAGCTTGCCCTGGCGTTGGTTCTGATCGCTGCGGCCGGGCTTCTCGTGGCGAGCTTCCGCAACTTGACGAATGTCGATCCGGGTGTCGACGTTGAAGGCGTGGTGAAGGCCGCGGTGTACCCCACCAGCCGCTATTCCGATCACGCGAGCTGGTGGGATCTGCTGCGAGAGGTCGGGGCGCAGGCTAGAGCGCTGCCAGGGGTTGACGTGGTCGGTGCCGCATCCAGCATCCCGTTCGCGACCGGCGGATGCGTCGGTCAAGGGTTCGCGGATGCTGCTGTTGCCGAACGTATCGGCACGATGGAACTGACCACCTGCGCCGACCAGGACGTGGTGACACCCGGCTATTTCGAAGCGATGGGAATCCCGTTGCTGCGCGGGCGGACGCTCCAGATGGAGGACTTCGCGGACCCCGCGCGCGGTAGTGCCGTCGTGAGCAAGGCTTTCGCCGAGCGTTTCTGGCCCGGCGAGGACCCGATCGGCAAGCGTTTGGCGCCCCATGGCCGAGGTGCGCCCTGGTATACGGTCGTCGGGCTCGTCGGGGACGTCTATGGCGCCTCGTTGACGGACGACCCCACCGTGCATGTGTACTACCCGCTCGTGCAGACTCCGGGCCAGCCGCCCTGGTACTACGGGGCAATGACCATCGTGGTTCGAACCCGGTTGTCGGACCCCACCGCCGTCCTGCCGCAGTTGCGCCGGATTCTTAGGTCCCTAGACCCGGAAATCGCCGTCGAGAAAGCCGGGACGATGCGCGAAGTCCTCGCGTACTCCTTGCGGCAGACCCGTTTCCTGTTGATGCTGCTGGCAATCGCAGCGGCGGCGGCGCTGACGTTGGCTGTCGTTGGTGTCTACGGCGTCGTCGGTTACCTGGTAGCGCGGCGCAGCAGCGAAATCGGCGTCCGCTTGGCGCTCGGGGCAACGCCCGCGAAGGTGCGTCGGACGATCATGCAGGAGACCGCGAAGCTGCTCGCTATTGGGCTCGGGCTGGGCTTGTTGGCAAGCCTCGCGGCGGGCGACGCCTTGCGGGGCGTTCTGTATGGTGTTGCGCCAACCAATCCCCTGGTATACCTCGTCGGCGCGGGATTGCTTGTGTTCGCCGCGTTGCTGGCGAGCTGGATTGCGGCGGGACGAGCGATACGGCTTGAGCCGATGGACGCCCTGCGGATTGAGTGACATCGGTCGGGTGTCGGCGCGACACTCCGTCGTTCCTCTTGACCGGTGAGTGGGCATGGTCATATGAGCGAGAACAAGCCTCGGATCCTCGTTGCTGACGACCAGGCCGACGTCGTCGAAGCCCTGCGCCTGCTCCTCAAGGGCGGGGGCTTCCTCGTCGACGCCGCGAATTCTCCGGATGAGGTCGTGCGTGTTCTGGAGAAACGACCGCCCGACGCCCTGCTAATGGATCTCAACTACACCCGCGACACGACGTCGGGCCAGGAGGGGATGGACCTCTTGGGGCGGGTACGGCAACTGGATCCGGATCTCCCGGTGGTTGTGATGACTGCTTGGGGCAGCGTCGATGGCGCCGTGGAGGCCATGCGCCGGGGTGCGAAGGACTACATCGAGAAGCCTTGGGACAACGCCCGTCTGATCGCCACGATCAGGACTCAGTTGGAATTGGGGAAGGCCAAACGTCACAACCAACGCCTCGCGGACGCCAATCGTCACCGCAACGAATTGCCTATGCAGGAGTTCGTGGCCCAGTCCAGGACCATGCGTCCGATTCTCGACCTCATGGCCAGCGTCGGCCCGTCGGATGCCAATGTACTGATCACCGGCGAACACGGCACGGGCAAGGAAGTGGTCGCGAAGTGGCTGCACGCCTCGTCGCGGCGGTCCTCGCAGCCGTTTCTGGCCGTGAATGCCGGCGGTTTCAGCGAAGGCGTCTTCGAGAGCGAGTTGTTCGGGCATGTCCGGGGCGCGTTCACAGATGCGAAGAGCGACCGGGCGGGCTGCTTCGAACTCGCCGACCAGGGCACGCTGTTCCTGGACGAGATCGCCAACGTGCCCTATGGGCAGCAGGCGAAGCTGTTGCGGGTTCTCGAGAGCCGCGAGGTGCAACGCGTCGGGTCGACCCGTTCCCGCAAGGTCGACGTGCGGGTGCTTTCCGCCACCAACGCGGACATCGAAGCCGCGATCGGCAACGGCGACTTCCGGGAGGATCTGCTCTACCGCCTCAACACCGTGGAGATCAATCTGCCCCCACTGCGCGAAAGACCGGAGGATCTCGAAGCCCTGGCAGTGCGTTTCCTCGCCCGGGAGGCAATGCGCTACGGCAAGGAATTCGACGGTTTCGACGCCGAAGCCATGGACGTCCTTCGGCGCCACCCGTGGCCGGGCAACGTACGAGAATTGCAGCACGCGGTCGAACGGGCGGTCCTGGTGTCTCCAGGCTCTTGGGTGAGCAGCGGCGACCTGGGCCTGCGTAGTGCAGGTGAGCGTCAACTGCGGTTCGAGACGCTGACCTTGGCGGAGGCGGAACGAATCTTGGTCGGCAAGGCACTGGAGAGGCACGGCGGCAACATGACCCGGGCGGCGCGCGACCTCGGTCTGAGCCGGACCGCTCTGTACCGGAAGGTGCAGCGCCACGGCCTGCCTCGCACATGACGCGACCGCTTCGCGGTCGCTGCGGGAAGCGTCGGCTATGCCAGCGAGCGAGTGACCTTCATGCGACGAGCGCGGCTGACGTTTGACCAACGGACTCTCCTGCTGGCGTTGCTCGTTGGCTTGCCGGCCTCGGCCCTTGCACTCGTCCTGTTGTTGATCGGGGACTACCCCGCTGGCCTTCGGTGGACGCTTGGTCTGGCCCTGCTCGTGGCTTGGATTGGCCTTGCGCACTACCTGAGGGTCCGCGTGAACCGACCGATGGCGACGGTCGCCAATATGCTGGCGGCGCTGCGCGAGGGCGAATTCTCGATGCGTGCCCGGGACGAAGGCGGGTGGGACTCCATGGCCGCGACGTTGTCCGAGGTGAATGCCCTGGAGCGCATGTTTCGCGAACAGCGGCTTGGCGCGGTGGAGGCGACCAATCTCCTTCGTCGCGTCCTGGAGGAGATCGATGTCGTCGTCGTCGCGTTCGATGCCACGGGTCAGGTGCGGTTGGCCAATCAAGCAGCCGAGAGGTTGACCGGCCACGTCACCGGCGCACTCCCTGGGAAGGCGGCGTCGGAGCTCGGCCTCGAGGAGACCCTTGAAGGGGAGGCGCCGCGCACGATCGCGCGGGAGGACTCAACGGGTAGTCGGCGTTGGCAGATCCGGCGCAGCGCCATCCGCATGGAGGGGGAGCGCTTGACCCTGGTGGTGATGACGGACCTGTCGACGGCCCTGCGCACCGAGGAACGGGAAGCCTGGCGCCGGCTGGTGCGCGTGTTGAGCCACGAGATCAACAACTCGCTGGCACCGATTTCGTCCATCGCGGCGAGCGTCCGTGATCTGGTTGAGCGGGAACCCCGCCCGGACTGGGCGCGGGATGCCCAGCGAGGGCTGGATATCGTTCTTGCGCGATCGGACTCGCTGCGTCGGTTCATGGGGACGTATGCGCAATTGGCACGGCTGCCGCCGCCGGTGCTCGCCGATGTCGATGTCGAGGCCTGGATCGATCGGGTCGTCGCGCTGGAGAGCCGGCTGCCGGTCTGTGTGCGCCGGGGGCCCAAGGTCACCTTGAGAGCGGATCGAGACCAACTCGAACAGGCACTGATCAACCTGGTGGCGAACGCAGTCGACGCCTCCCTCCAGGCGCACGCGCGTGGCGGTGTTGCGGTGGGATGGGTTAGAAACGGCGGCACCGTCGAGGTTCTCGTGGTGGACCAAGGGCCGGGCCTGGCGGACACGGAAAACCTGTTCGTGCCCTTCTACACGACGAAACCGCACGGTACCGGCGTCGGGTTGACGCTGAGTCGCCACATCGCCGAGAACCACGGCGGGTCGCTGACCCTTCGGAACCGGTTGGACAGGCGCGGTGCCCAAGCCCGACTCGTGTTGCCGGTGAACGTCGAGTCCGTTCTCTAGCCGGGTCCGGGCCCGCTCTGTTCCAACGCGGCTTCGTATTCCGTTCTGAGATCGAGCACGCGCTGGTCCAGGCGAGCGCGCAGTGGTCGGTCGTCGTCGTCCACCAGCCGACGGGCGAAGTCGATGTGCTGGATGGCTTGTCGATAGGCGCCGAACAGGGCGAAGTACTCGGCGCGCGCCCGATGGACGCCGATCGTGTCGCCGGCAAGACCGGCGGTCTCGGCCAGCAAGTGCCAGACGTCCACGTCGTCGGTATTGACACGGGTATGCACCCATAGCAAGTCGGCGGCCTCTGCGTGGCGGTCGGCGGCGTCCAATGCTTCGGCCTTGAGGTAGGTCAGCGGTTCGTTGTCGGGATTGATTCGCAGTCTGTCGGATAGCAGCGCCAGGCCTTCGTCGAGCCGTTCTGCCGCAATCAGGATTTCGGCGAACGAAGCCACCATCAACAGGCTGTCCGGGTGCGCCGTGAGGATTCGGCGGGCGGCCTCGACCGCCTCGTCGTGACGGTCGGCTCGCGACAGTGCGACGGCAAGGGCGTAGGAGTCGGCGTCGCCACCGCTGCGCAGGGACTGGGCTTCCGCCACTGCATGGCGCGGCGACTCCGCGTAGTGGACCCGGGCACGTGCACGCATGAACTGGTAGTCGAGGGAGGGTTCGACGGACCGGGAATCGAAACGCTCGGCCTGGTTCCTCGCGTCGGTGATCCTGGACTCGGTAAGCGGGTGGGTGAGCAGGAATTCGGGTGGCTTGTCCACGAAACGAAAGGCCGTCTGCATGCGCTCGAACATGCGCGCCATTGCGTCGGGGTCGAGACCGGCGCGTTCCAAGGTGTTGAGGCCGATGCGATCGGCCTCCTGCTCCCGGGAGCGACTGAAACGCAGCGCCTTGTCCTGGGCGTATGCCTGGGTGCCGAACAGCGCGGCCATCCCGGCTTCACCGCCCCCGCCGGCCGCGATGGCAAGGGAGGCGAGTAGACCGGCGAGCATCCAGGGCGTCATGGCGCGCTGCTGCTCGACGCTGCGGGCGTAGTGGCGCTGGCCCAAGTGGGCCAGTTCGTGCGCCACGACCGCCGAGTATTCGCTCTCGTCATGGGCGTATAGAAACAAGCCGAGATTGATCCCGACGATGCCCCCCGGCACGGCGAACGCGTTGATCTGGGGGTTGTCGATCAACACGGTCGTCAGCGCGGGCTCGCTGATGCCCGAAAACTCCGCGAGGCGGTGGACATTGACCTTGACGTAGTACTTGAGGATCGGATCGGAGATCGTGTCGACGCTGGAGCGAATCTGCTTCAACGCGATCTGGGCGAGTTCCCGTTCGGTGGTGGGCGATACGAGTCCGGAAGACCGGTCGCCCAGTTCCGGCAGTTCCGCCGCTTGGGCGGCGCCAACGGCGAAGGACAGGGTCAGGACGGACAAGCCGCGCAACGACAATCGAACCATGCAGCCATTGGCAAGCCTAGCGGCGGCACTCCGGCTCGACGAGTGACGGCAACAATACGGCATCGAAACTTGACTCGAGTGACAACGCATTGCCGCGGACAAGAATCCAGAGGGCGTGATCATACGCCATATGACCATTCCCGAGTCCATCGGTGCCATAATCCGGCCATGACCGAATCGAAACCGTCGGCGCGTCTCGACGCCACCGGTCTCAATTGCCCGATGCCCCTGTTGAAGGCCAAACAGGCCTTGAACGCGCTCCAACCGGGCGACCATCTGGAGGTGGTTGCGACAGACCCGGGATCGGT
>JAPPKV010000293.1:11114-14125 GCA_028819775.1 Gammaproteobacteria bacterium
TCATGCTGTTCTTCATCCTCACCCCGGTCGCCCTGTTCTTCTTTCTGAAGGACAGCGACCGGATGCTCGCCGCCTTCGCGTCCCTGCTACCCCGGAAACGTCGCCTCCTGAACGAGGTCGGCGGCGAGATGAGCCTCCAGATCGGGAACTACCTGCGCGGCAAGCTGATCGAAATCGTCATCGTGGGCATGGTGACGTACCTGACGTTTTGGTTCCTCGAAGTGAACTACGCGGCGCTCCTTGGACTGGTGGTGGGCGTTTCCGTGCTGATTCCCTTCGTCGGCGCGATCGTGGTGACGATCCCGGTGGCCACGGTGGGACTGCTTCAATTCGGCTGGAGCGTGGACTTCCTGGTGTTGATGGTGGCCTACCTGGTCATCCAGGGTCTCGACGGCAACGTGCTGGTGCCGCTGTTGTTCTCGGAAGTCGTCGATCTCCACCCCATCGCGATCATCGCGGCCGTATTGGTATTCGGTGCCCTGTGGGGGTTCTGGGGGGTGTTCTTCGCCATACCGCTGGCGACCCTGGTGAAGGCGGTATTCCATGCTTGGCCTGCGCAGGACCCCCCGGAGGCTGGCGTCGAATGATCGTCGAACTGGGCCACTTCGCGACGATTCTTGCGCTCGGCATGGCCGCGGGACTTGCGGTCGTCGGCTACCTGAGCGCGACGAACGTCAACTGGTCCCGGATTGCGGGCGTGCTGGCGTTCGCCCAATTCCTCGCCGTGGGCCTGGGATTCTGCGCGCTGGTCTACGCGTTTGTGGTCAGCGACTTCTCGGTGCTCTACGTGACCGAGAACTCGAACACCGCGCTTCCCTGGTACTACAAGGTGTCCGCCGTCTGGGGCGGTCACGAGGGCTCGTTCCTGCTGTGGACGCTGATGCTCGCCGCTTGGACCTGGGCGGTCAACCTGGCCGGCGGGCGGGTTCCCAGAGAGATCCAAGGCAGGGTGCTCGGGACGTTGGGCCTGTTGAACGCCGGCTTCCTGCTGTTCCTCTTAAGCGTCAGCAGTCCGTTCGAACGGCTGATCGGCGGACCCGCAGAGGGTGCGGACCTGAATCCGCTATTGCAGGACTTCGGGCAGATCGTCCACCCGCCCATGCTCTACCTGGGGTACGTCGGCTTCGCCGTGGCGTTCGCGTTCGCGGTGGCCGCCTTGTTGGCCGGTCGTCTGGATGCCGTATGGGCGCGCTGGACGAGGCCCTGGGCGAATGTCGCGTGGGCGTTTCTGACCGTCGGTATCGCGCTCGGAAGCTGGTGGGCCTACTACGAACTGGGCTGGGGCGGCTGGTGGTTCTGGGATCCGGTGGAGAACGCGTCGTTCATGCCGTGGCTCGCCGGGACGGCGCTGATCCACTCCTTGGCGGTCACCGAGAAGCGGGGTGCCTTCAAGAGCTGGACCGTATTCCTCGCCATCGCCGCGTTCTCGTTGTCGCTGCTCGGCGCGTTCATCGTGCGCTCCGGGGTATTGACCTCGGTCCACGCGTTTGCGGTGGATCCCGAGCGCGGGCTGTATCTGCTCGCCTTCCTGGTGGTAGCGGTCGGCGGCGCCTTGGTCCTATACGGTCTGCGTGCGCCGGCGATCCGGGCCCGGGCGCAATACTGGGGCCTGTCCCGGGAGTTGATGCTGCTCGGCAACAACATGCTGCTCGTGTTGGCGCTCGCGGTGATCCTTATCTACACGCTCTACCCGGTGGCCTACGAGGCAATGACCGCCGGCGAGAAGTCATCCATCGGCCCGCCCTACTACAACCGCGCGTTCGTGCCCTTGGCATTGCTCCTGGCCGCCGTTCTCGCCGCGATGCCCGTCTCGCGCTGGCGGCGGACCCCTGTCGTGCTGTTCAGGAATGTCGGTGTCATGCTGCTGGTGGCATTGGCTCTCGGCGTGCTGCTGCCACTCGTGCTCGGCGGCGCGATCGCCGTCGGCGCGATGCTCGCGGTCGGGCTCGGTCTGTGGATCGCCATGACCCATGCGGCCGACATCGGCAAGCGCCGCCGGTCGCTCACCCGAAGCTACCTGGGCATGGTGACCGCCCATTTGGGGTTCGCCGTGAGCCTTGTCGGCGTCGGGGTCACGAGCGAGTTCTCCCACGTCGTGGATGCCCGTATGGACGTCGGCGACAGCGTGACGCTGAACGGCATCGATTATCGCCTGAACCGTGTCGAACGCGTCGCGGGACCGAATTACACGGCGGATCGGGTGGAGTTCACGACCGACACCGGGGTAACGCTGTACCCGGAAAAGCGCCACTACCCGGCCCGGGACCAGGTCATGACCGAGGCCGGCATCGCACCGGGGTTCCTGGGCGACCTCTACATCACCCTGGGGGAACGCCTGCCGGACGGCTCCTGGGGAGTCCGCATCAACGACAAGCCGCTGGTGCGCTGGGTCTGGCTCGGCGCCCTGCTCATGGGTTTCGGCGCTATCCTGGCGATCACCGACCCGCGCTATCGTCGACTGGCCAAACGAGCGCACGGAACGGCCACCTCGGCCGCCCGCACGGTCGAGGCCCAGCCGGCAACGCCATGAACCGGGCGAAGCTGTTCCTGCCGGTTACCGTTTTCGGCATCCTCGCGGCAGTGCTCTTCCTCGGGTTCACGCTGCGGGATCCGAAGCTCCTTCCGTCGGCGCTGCTCGACAAGCCGTTTCCCGCGTTCGACTTGCCGGTGCTGACGGGTGCACCGGGGGGGCGGGCCTCCCGGAGCAGCCTGCTGGGCCAAATCCGGCTGGTCAACGTCTGGGCGACCTGGTGCCCGACCTGCCTCGCCGAGCACGGCGAGCTCATGAGGATCCGCCGGGAGACGGGGCTATCCATCGTTGGGATCAACTACAAGGACGTTTCGTCTCAGGCCCGCGCCTGGCTCAAGGAATACGGCGATCCCTACGACTTCAATGTCGTGGATGCCAACGGCGACTTAGGCGTCGACCTCGGCGTCTACGGCGCGCCCGAGACCTTTCTCGTCGACGCCGGCGGCGTCATCCGCTACAAGCATGTCGGCGACGTGAACCG
>JAPPKV010000002.1 GCA_028819775.1 Gammaproteobacteria bacterium
AAGCCGCCGGCGTCAACTCGGACCGGGTCCGCATGATCGATGTCGAGGCCGAACTAGCTCACAAGGCGGAGGAGTTTCGCGAGCACGGAAGCGAGATCTACCAGCGCGTATAGGGTTGGTAAGGATTCACTGACATGGACATCGCCATTGTCGGTGCCGGCCTGATGGGACGGTTGCTCGGTTGGCGGCTGACCGACGCGGGACATCGGGTGACGCTCTTCGAACGGAGCGAACCGAACGAGCCCGGGAGTGCCGCCCATGTCGCTGCCGCAATGCTCGCGCCGATGAGCGAACTGCCGGACAGCGATCCCGCAATCTTCGAGATGGGCACGGCGAGCCTCAAGGTCTGGCCCCAATGGCTCACCACGCTCGATGTACCGCATGGTCTCGACGGGGCGATCGCCGTGGCACATCGGACCGATGTAGCCTTGCTCGAGACATTCGAACGCGTATTGCGTGCCCGCAGCGACGAACCACCCAAGCGGCTGGACCGTGCCGGACTGAACGATCTGGAGCCTGGCCTCGCATCCGCGTTTACGGGGGGCCTGTTCCTCCCCCGCGAAGGTTGGATCGACAACCGCGCTCTGTTGGCCGCGCTGGAGAATCGGTGCGGTGAGATCCGCTACGCCCAATGCGTCGATCTGGACGGCGATCCCCTCTGGCGCCGACGCCGGCCGAGCTTCGATGCGTGGGTGGACTGTCGCGGTGCGGACGGCGACGAACCGGGTCTGCGCGGCGTCCGGGGCGAAGTTGTTCGTCTGCACGCACCCGAAGTCGCCTTGACGCGGCCCATCCGGCTTATGCATCCCCGCTACCAGTTGTACGTTGCGCCTCGTGGCGACCACGAATACGTGGTGGGTGCGACCCAGATCGAGAGCGACAGCCGCACCGGCGTCTCCGTGCGCAGCGCACTTGAATTGCTGTCCGCCGCGTTCAGCCTCCACACCGGCTTCGCGGAGGCGGAAATCCTCGCCCTCGACCTGGGGTTGCGCGCCGCCTTCGACGACAACGTACCACGAGTGCACTGGCGTGACGGCGTCCTTCGCGTCAACGGTCTCTACCGGCACGGATTCCTCGTCGCGCCCGCCGTGGTCGCGCAGGCGGCCCATGCCATCGAACACCCGGAGTTGAGCGGATGCAAATCTCAGTCAATGGCCAGTTGACCGAGCTCAACGGCTTCGCCGAGAAGACGCTCCGCCTCGACCGGGTGCTCGTCGATCTCGGCTACCGCGATCGCAAGGTCGCCGTGGCGGTCAACGAGACGTTTGTTCCACGCACCGCGTGGGCGAACCGGCTCATCGAATCCGGCGACAGGCTGGATGTCGTGGCACCCATCCAAGGAGGCTGAGGATGTCCCTGGACCCTTGGACCGTCTACGGCGAGGCACTGGGCTCCCGGCTGTTCCTCGGTACGGCGCGTTACCCGTCGCCAAAGGTCATGGCGGCTGCCGTACAAGCGAGCGGTGCCGAGGTGCTCACCGTCGGGATGCGTCGCCAAGCACCCAGCGAGGTCGGCGGCGGATCCTTCTGGGAACGCATTGCGGGCCTTGGACGGCGGATCCTTCCCAACACCGCCGGTTGCCACACGGCCGCGGAGGCGGTCACGCTTGCGGAAATGGCTCGGGAGATCTTCGGGACCGACTGGATCAAGCTCGAAGTCACCGGCGACGACTACAACCTGCAGCCCGATCCGTACGGCCTGCTCGACGCCGCCGCGCAACTCGTCGAACGTGGCTTCAAGGTGTTCCCGTACAGCACCGACGATCTCGTCGTCTGCACGCGTCTGCGCGACCTCGGCTGCGAGATCATCATGCCCTGGGGATCACCCATCGGCACCGGCAAGGGGCTGCTCAATCCCTACGCACTGGAAACGCTGCGCGCCCGTCTGCCCGATGTCTCGCTCGTCGTGGACGCCGGCATCGGCCTTCCGTCCCACGCCGCCCGGGCGATGGAACTCGGCTTCGACGGCGTGCTGCTGAATACGGCGGTCGCCCGCGCCGACGACCCCGTGGACATGGCTCGCGCCTTCGCACACGCCGTGCAGGCCGGTCGCATCGCCTACCGAGCCGGCGCCATGGCCGAATCGGAGACGGCCGAACCGTCGACGCCGGTGGTCGGCACGCCGTTCTGGCACGACCGCCGCGCCTGAGTCGACATGCCCGAGATTGGTTGGACCGTCGCGGGGTCCGATAGCGGTGGCGGTGCCGGTATCCAGGCGGACCTCCTCACGTTTAACGACTTCGGCTTGCATGGGGCAAGCGTCGTAACCTGCGTCACGGCCCAGAACACAACCGCGATCACCGACAACCACGTCATTCCCGCGGCAACCGTCCGAGCACAGCTTCACGCGCTGTGGGACGATCTCCCGCCCGCCGCGATCAAGATCGGTGCACTGGGCAGTCCCGACAACGCGAGCGCCGTCCTGGACTTCCTAAGTGCCTTGCCAAATGAGGGCCGGCCGTTCGTAGTATGGGACCCGATACACCATGCCTCGGTTGGTGGCGCACTTGGAGTACTGTCTGACGACACCATTGACGCGCTCGTAAGGCGCGTTGACGTGGTCACACCCAATGGGCAGGAACTCGCCGATACCTGGAACATCGATCCGGAGAACCCGGCTCAGGCGGCTAGATTGCTGCGGAACCGCAGTGCCAAACGTGTCTACGTGACCGGTGGCCACGGCCGTTCGCCCGGCGTCGACCATTGGGAGTCCGCCACGCGGAGTTACGCCATCCAAGGCGACACACTGTCGGGACGCGGCGCACACGGTGGCGGGTGTAGTCTGTCGAGCGCAGTTGCCGCCGCTGCGGTGTGCGAGGACGAGGACTCGGCCCCTGTCCTCGCCCACATGTACGTCCACCAAGGCCTGCGCGCCATTGCCGGTCGCGTCGACAATCACGGCGCGGGACGACCGCCACTGCCGCATCTCGGCTGGCCGGGGGCCGCCGAAGACCTGCCGAGGGTCATCGACACCGGTCGCGCCACTGGTCCCGGCTTTCCCCCGTTGTCGCATCCGATCGGGCTTTACGCCGTGGTCGGCACGGTCGACTGGGTCAAGCGGTGCGTCGAGATGCGCCTCGACACCGTGCAACTGCGTGTCAAGAACCTGCCGGCACCCGAGCTTCGCCGCGCAATCGAGCAGAGCGTCGCCGCAACCCGGGGATCCAACACGTCCCTGTTCGTCAACGACCACTGGCGCGAGGCGATCGACGCCGACGCCTACGGCGTGCACCTTGGACAGGAGGATCTGACCGATGCCGACCTCCCTGCGATCGCCGAGGCCGGCATCCGACTGGGTGTAAGCACCCACAGCTACTACGAGATCGCCCGCGCCCACGCAGTTGCGCCGAGCTATGTCGCAATCGGCCCGATCTACGCCACGACGACCAAGCCGATGAAGTTCGCGCCGCAGGGAATCGCCCGGCTTGAGCGTTGGGTGGACCTGCTCAGAACACGCTACCCGCTCACCGCCATCGGCGGTATCGACGTCGAACGGGCACCCGGTGTCATGGCCACGGGAGTCGGCAGCATCGCGGTCGTACGTGCCATCACCGAAGCACCGAACCCCGCAGAAGCGGTGGCCGCGCTCCGCGCCGCGATGCACACGGGTCACGCCAACGTGCGTTAGGGACTGTGGCGATCCGCCGCGCCGAGAGTTAACCTGCGCGCGGCCTACAGCGTCTCGCGAGGACGCGAGCCTTTCAAGAGCGATCCCAACCGTTTCGCCAAATGCAACCTACATGTGGACATCAGGATTGCTCAAGGAGTCTAAACGGATCGAGTCATGAAGATCCTCATCCTAGGTGCCGGCCAGACCGGCGGCACCCTCGCCGAACACCTCGCCAACGAGGCCTTCGACATCACCCTGGTGGACCAGGACGGGGCGCGTCTCAAGGACCTCAAGGACCGCCTGGACATCCAGACCGTCCACGGCCACGCGTCCCGGCCCGACACCCTGCGTGCTGCCGGCGCCGACGACGCCGACCTGTTGATCGCTGTGACCAACAGCGACGAGGTCAACATGGTCGCCTGCCAGGTCTGCTACTCGCTGTTCCAGACGCCCACGAAGATCGCCCGAATCCGCTCCAACGAGTACATCACCAGTTCGAACGGGGACGACGCGGACATCCGCTTCTTCAGCCGCGACCATATGCCGATCGATGTATTGATCAATCCCGAACGCGTCGTCATGGAGCAGATCAAGGAGCTGCTCGAGCATCCCGGGGCGCTTCAAGTCGTCGACTTCGCCGAACGGCGCGTCCAGTTGGTCGCCATGCGCGCCTATCACGGCGGACCGCTGGTCAGGCAACAGCTGCGCTCGCTTCGGGAACACATCCCGAAAGTCGACACCAAGGTCGTGGCGATCTTTCGCGACGGTCGGCCCATCAACCCTACCGCGAAGACCGTCATCGAGGTGGACGACGAGGTGTTCTTCATCGCGCCGGCAAAGGACATCAACGCCGTGATGTCGGAATTCAAACACGAAGAACGGCCGAACAAGCGGGTCATCATTGCCGGTGGCGGCAATATCGGGCTGCAGCTGGCCCGGGCCATCCAGGACGACTTCAGCGTCAAGGTCGTCGAGTTCAGCGAGTCCCGCGCCGAATTGGTGGCCGAACGGGTGACCAGCGGCGTGGTGATCCACGGCAACGCCACCGACCGAGACCTCCTGATCCAGGAGAACGTCCACGACACCGATGCGTTCTGCGCCGTCACCAACGACGACGAGGTGAACGTGATGTCATCCCTCCTCGCCAAACGCCTAGGCGCGCGACGCGTAATCTGCCTGATCGCGAAACCCGCCTACGTTGATCTGATGCAGGAAACCGACATCGATATCGCGCTGTCACCGCAGTTGACGACGATCAGCTCGATCCTGTCCCACGTACGACGCGGTGACGTTGCCCGCGTACACAGCCTGCGCCGCGGCGCCGTCGAGGCAATGGAAGCGGTCGTTCACGGCGACGCCCGGCACAGCCGGGTCGTGGATCGCCGCATCGACCAGATCACGTTCCCCTCCGGGGTGACCGTCGGTGCCATCCTGCGCGACGACGAAGTCATCGTGGCCCGCGACGATGCCGTCATCCGCAGCGAAGATCACGTCATCCTGTTCCTGGCCGACAAGACCCGAATCCGAGCCGTCGAGCGACTATTCCAAGTCGGGTTGGGCTTCTTCTAGGAAGCGCCAGCCGCACCATGCGCATCACCCCCATCCTGCGCGTCACCGGCGGTCTGCTGATGCTGTTCAGCCTCGCCCAACTCGTGCCCGTGGCCGTCGCGTTGATCTACAAGGAGTCCACGATCACCCCGTTCCTCGCCGCGTTCACCATCAGCTTCTTGGTCGGCGGCTTGCTGTGGATCGCCGGCCGCGGAGAGATCGAGCTGCGCAGTCGGGACGGGTTCCTGATCACCGTGCTGTTCTACCTAGGATTGGGTTTCACCGGCGCGGTGCCGTTTCTCCTCGCGCCGTCGGTCGGCGTGGCGTTCACCGACGGCGTCTTCGAGTCGCTTTCCGGTCTGACCACCACGGGTGCCACGGTGCTCGCCGGGCTCGACGATCTGCCTCGGTCGGTGCTGCTGTACCGTCAACTGCTGCAGTGGCTCGGGGGCATGGGCATCATCGTGCTGGCGGTCGCGGTCCTGCCGATGCTCGGCGTCGGCGGCATGCAGCTCTACCGAGCCGAGTCGCCGGGGCCGGTCAAGGACACCAAGCTGAAGCCGCGTATCGCGCAGACGGCCAAGGCGCTTTGGTACCTGTACCTCGGCTTCACGGTGGCGTGCGCCCTCGCCTACTACTTGGGCGGGATGAGCATCTTCGACGCCATCTGCTACTCGTTCTCGACCGTTGCCATCGGCGGATTCGCTCCCCACGATGCCAGCATGGGGTATTTCGACAGCGTGGCCATCGAGTCCGTGGCGATCGTGTTCATGGTGCTCTCCGGAATGAGCTTCGCGCTTCACTTCACGGTGCTGGCCAGACGCAGCCTCGCCCCCTATGCCCGGGACAACGAACTACGACTCTATATCTGCGCCCTCGGCACTGTCGCCGCAATTGTCATCGGCGTCCTGTTGCTGGATGGCATGGCGCCGTCGCAGTCCATCCGCGAGGGTCTTTTCCAAGCGGTATCCATCGCCACCACCACCGGATTCACGACGACGGACCATAGCGCCTGGCCAATGCTCGCGCCCGTCCTGATGATCTTTGCCGCGTTCGCCGGCGGCTGCGCGGGATCAACGGCCGGGGGTCTGAAGATGTACCGGGTGCTGCTCATCTATCGACAGGGCATACGCGAGATCCGACGCCTGATTCACCCCAACGGCATCTTCCACATCAAACTCGGCGAGCAACTCGTACCCGACCGGGTGGTCGACGCCGTCTGGGGCTTCTTCGCCGTCTACCTGATCGTCTTCCTGACCATGGTGTGCATCCTACTCGGAGTATCGGACCTCGACTTCCTGACGGCGTTCTCGGCCGTCGCCGCCAACCTCAACAATCTAGGCCCGGGACTCGGCGATGTGGCCGAGAACTACCAGGCAATCCCGCCCGCGACGAAGTGGGTTCTCATGCTCGCCATGGTTCTGGGG
The DNA here is from genome assembly GCA_028819775.1 of Gammaproteobacteria bacterium. The sequence continues at coordinate 6,585 of JAPPKV010000002.1, forward strand.
CGCCTGGAGATCTTCACCTTGCTCGTGGTGCTGACACCCGAGTATTGGCGAGGCTAGAAGAGTGCCACGTCCCGCGTTGGCCCTGCGGTCTTTCGTCTTCTACGTTGGCTACGTGGTCTGGTCGGCTACGTGGTCGTCCCTCTCGGTGCTCGTCGGCTGGACATTGCCGCTGAAGCGCCGCTACGAATTCATCATCGGCGGCTGGACGCGGCCCGCACTGCTCTGGCTCGCCGCAACGTGCGGGATTCGCTGGCGGGTTTCCGGCCGGGAGCACATCCCGACCGATCCCTGCATCTTCCTCGTCAAGCACCAGAGCAATTGGGAGACGCTCTGGACGCAGACGCTCGTTGCTCCGCAGACGACCCTGATCAAGCGCGAGCTGCTGCGGATCCCGCTATGGGGGTGGGCGTTCGCCCTGGTCAAACCCATCGCCATCGACCGATCAAATCCACGAACCGCCCTGCGCCAACTCATCGAGCAGGGCAAGGACCGGCTCGCGCGGGGAATGTACGTAACGCTATTCCCCGAAGGCACCCGCTTGGCACCCGGCACACCCGGCAAGTTCTATCGGGGCGGTGCGGCGCTGGCAGCGGCGACAGGCCTGCCGGTCGTGGTCATCGCGCACAACGCCGGCCACTTCTGGCCAGCGCGGCAGTTCATCAAGCACCCCGGCACAATTCGCGTAGAGATCTCCAAGCCGTTCCCCACGGATGGTAAAACATCTAAAGAAATCAATATGTTATGTGAGGAATGGTTGAGCCAGGCGATGGCTCGACTAGAGTTGGTCTGACGGGGTCCCCGCTAGTCGCCCGTACCGCCCTACACGTCGAGATTGGCGACCGCCAAGGCGTTGTTCTCGATGAACTCGCGACGCGGTTCCACGTGTTGGCCCATGAGCGTGGTGAACATCTGGTCCGCCGCGATGGCATCGTCCACCGTGACGCGCCACATCTGCCGGACCTGGGGATCCATGGTCGTCTCCCAGAGTTCCTCTGCATCCATCTCGCCGAGCCCCTTGTAGCGCTGAATACCAATCCCGCGATGGGCCTCGTCGAGCATCCAGGTCAGCGCCTCGACGAAGGTTGACACGCGCCGCTCACGTTCGCCGCGTGCCACGTAGGCCCCATCCTGCAGAAGGTCCTCGAAGACGGCCGCCATCTCCTTGACGGCGTCGTACTCGCCGGAGGTGAAGAAATCGTAGTCGAGCGTCGCGGTCTCCGCCACACCGTGGTTCTGCCAGCTGATCTTCGGGCAGAAGACGTGATGCTCGCGGTCTTCCTGAAGTTCGACGGTGAAGTCCGTCTCCGTGGGCAAAGCCTCGGCATACTCCTCGAGCCACGCGGCCATGCGCTCACGGCTCACCAAATCGTCGAGGACCAGCGACGGCGCGTCGATCAAGGCCTTGGTCAACTCCGCCGGGTACACCCGGTGCAGTGCATCCAAGCGCGCAACCACGTCCAGATACGACCGGGCGACCCGTTCCAGCACCGCATCGTCGATGGGCGGGGTGTCCGACGCCACGTGGAGCCTCGATCCTTCGAGCCCCGCCTGCAGGAAGTACGCATCCAACTCCTCATCGTCCTTGAGATAGCGCTCCTGGCGTGACTTGCTGACCTTGTAAAGCGGCGGGAGCGCAATGTAGACGTGTCCGGCATCGATGAGTTCCCGCATGTGCCGGAAAAAGAAGGTCAGCAACAGCGTGCGGATGTGGGAACCATCCACATCCGCGTCGGTCATGATGATGACGTGGTGATAACGGAGCTTTTCGATCTCGAAGTCACCCCGGCCGATGCCGCACCCGAGGGCCGTCACGAGCGTGCCGACCTCCGCCGAGGAGAGCATCTTGTCGAAACGAGCCTTCTCGACGTTCAGGATCTTGCCCTTCAGCGGCAAGATGGCCTGGGTGCGCCGATCCCGGCCTTGCTTGGCCGAACCGCCCGCCGAGTCGCCCTCTACGAGGAATATCTCCGAGAGTGCCGGATCCTTTTCCTGGCAGTCGGCAAGCTTCCCTGGCAGTCCGGCAATGTCCAGCGCGCCCGATCGACGGCTCATCTCCCGGGCCTTGCGCGCTGCCTCCCTCGCTCGCGCTGCATCGATGATCTTGCTCACCACCTGCTTGGCATCCTGCGGGTGTTCGTCGAGATACGCCGTCAGATAACGCCCGAGATCCTGCTCCACCGCCGGTTTCACCTCGCTGGATACCAGCTTGTCCTTGGTCTGCGACGAGAACTTCGGATCCGGCACCTTAACCGAAACGACGCCCGTGAGGCCCTCCCGGGCATCGTCACCGGTGGTGGCAATCTGCGCCTTCTTGGCGAATCCCTCCCGCTCCATGTAGGCGTTGAGGGTCCGCGTCATGGCGGCACGGAATCCGGCGACGTGGGTACCGCCATCCGATTGCGGAATGTTGTTGGTATAGGCGAACACCTGCTCCTGGTAGCCGTCGTTCCACTGCAGCGCTACTTCGACGGCAATCCCGTCTTCTCTCGTGTTGGAAAAGTGGAAGATCTCGTTCAGGGTGGTCTTGTTGCGGTTGAGGTACGCGACGAAGGCCTTCAAGCCCCCCTCATAGAAAAAACGCTCTTTTTTGCCTGTTCGCTCGTCGCTCAAATGGATCGACACGCCTGCGTTCAGGAAAGCCAGTTCGCGCAGTTTTTTCGCTAGAACCTCGTATTGGAACTCGATGTTGGAGAAGGTCTCTCGGGATGGCCTGAAGTAACACTCCGTGCCACGGGAATCGGTCTCCCCAACGACCGAAAGCGGTCCCCGAGGCTCGCCGTGGCGATACATCTGCTGATAGACAAGGCCCTCCCGGCGCACAACCAGTCGAAACGTCTCGGAAAGTGCATTGACAACAGAGGCGCCTACGCCGTGCAGCCCGCCCGATACCTTGTACGAACTGCTGTCGAACTTCCCACCGGCGTGTAGCTGGGTCAGGATGACCTCCGCCGCCGACTTCCCTTCCTCTTCGTGCAAGTCGACCGGCATCCCGCGCCCGTTGTCTCTCACGGTAACGGACTCACCGGGATGGATGACGACGTCGATTTCGTCGCAATGGCCGGCGAGCGCCTCATCGATCGCATTGTCGACGAGTTCCTGCACCATGTGATGCAGCCCGGTTCCATCGTCGGTGTCGCCGATATACATCCCCGGGCGTTTGCGAACGGCCTCTAGACCCTTCAGCACCTTGATGCTCCTGGAGTCGTAGGCTTCTTCACCCAGCTGCGACGGATCATCGCCAGCCGGGTCGGCGACGTTGGTCTGTTCGTCGTCTGTCATCTACGACCTCGCCCGATCGTTCCAACACCGGCGTTTGTCATGCCTGTTCGAAGCGCCCCTGTTTCACGTGAAACATGCGACCCCCGCGAGTTCCCATCAGGAACTCGCCGATCGCTCCTTCGGTGGAAGTTGCGACGAGCTGACAATCCATGTCCTCCAACTGGCGGTAGTACCGTTCGTTGTGCTCCTCGTCGAGTTCAGCTCCGAGATCGTCGATGAGAAACAGCGATCGCTTGCCCGCTATTGCGAGGTCCTTCGCTTGGCCCATACGCAGCGCGCTCGCCACGGCCTTTCCCTGGCCCCGAGAGAGCACTTGGGCAGCGCTTTCGGTCCCGCAGGTGATGCGAACATCGGCTCGGTGCGGCCCCGCCTGAGTAGTGCCCAATTTTACATCGCGATCCACCTGCTGGCCTAGCACTTCCGCCAAACTATCTGCGTTCCAGCCCGGCGAATAGTCCCATTCCACTTCGAGACCGGGGTCCAGCGTGGACAGGGAAGCCGAGACATGCGCCATCACGCGGTCGAAGTAGCGCCGACGCGCCTGCGCCACGGCTTCGCCAAGTTCGGCAACCTGCTCGGTCCACACCGGAAGCGTCTTCAAATCCGCAGCACGCAGCAGCGTGTTTCGGTGCCTCAGGGCCCGCAAAAACCTGCCAAGCACCTGTGCATAGTCCTGTTTCACGTGAAACACGCCCCAATCCAGCCACTGCCGGCGACCGGCGGGGCTGCCGAACACCAACTCCGGCAAGTCCGGCAGCAACAATTGGATGGGAAGCAGCGAGGCGACTCGCGACGTCTGTCGAACAAGCTGACCATCGCGCCGTAGTTCCACTCGCCCGCGCCGTTCGCGGGTGTACGCCAAACGCACACTGCCTACCGATTCATCCATCAACAAGGCAGCAACCGACATCCGCTCCTCACCGTGGCGGACTACGCGGTCGGGGCGGGTCGTTCTAAAGGACCGCCCGCGAATTACCAGATGGACGGCCTCTAAAGCCGATGTCTTCCCCGCTCCGTTCGGCCCCGCGAGCAGGTTTACGCGTGGATCTAGCTCGAGCCTTTCAGAATCGATGTTGCGGACGTTGCCGATGTCGATCCGTTCAACGATCATCGACCGGGGTGCCCGGAGTGCAGACGATTGGTGGGGTTACTTCCCTCTCGGGAGGCGGCTAGGAAGCCCTATTGACGCCTTGGCATCACGAGGTACAGCGAGTCTTCGTCGTCGGCCGCCTCGATCTTGGCAATCTTGTTGTCCTCCGGAAAAGACAGCTGGACCGCTTCCGTGTCCACGGCGTTGAGTACGTCCTGCACATAACTGGCGTTGAAGTTGACCTCCATCGCGTCGCCGTCGTAGTCGACCGCAACGATCTCCTCGGCTTCCTCCTGTTCGTTGTTCGCCGCGCGGATCGTCAACTGTTCGCCTTCGACTTCGAACCCCACGATGCTCGACACGATGGACGTTCTCTGCAGGGCTCGGCGCAACGTCTCGCGGTCGCTGGTGATGGATCGGATTATGTTGCGCGGAATGAGCCCCTCGTAAGGCGGAAACTGACCCTCAACCAATCGCGTAGTTAGCGTGTACTCACCTTGAGTGACACGTAAATGCGTGCGTCCAAAGGAGAATTCCACGTCCAGATCACTATCGGCGATAAGGCGTTCAAGGTCTTGGATACGCTTGCGGGGAACAATTGCCCGGAGCCGATCGACGCCCTCGGCACCCCGATCGAGCGTGTGCATCGCCATCCGCGCCCCGTCAGTCGCCACCGCGCGCAGGTTGCTGCCGGTGATCTCGAGCAGTAATCCCCGAAGGAAGTAACGGATGTCCTGATTGGCCATTGCGAAACTCGTCCGCGCGAGGAGTTTCTGCACCTCCGCCCGCGGGAGGGTGATGGTCACGTCGCCTTCGGCCGACTCGAAAGGTATGTACTCCTCTGCAGAGACAGTGGACAACTGGAAGCGGCTCCTGCCGGAACGGACCGAAACGCGTTCGCCTTCCAGGGAGAACGCCACGTCCGCACCTTCGGGAAGCGAGCGCCAGATCTCGGCCAGTTTCTGCGCTGGCACCGTCGTGGCAACGGTTTCGCCCCCGTCGATCTCGACACCTTGCGTCAACTCCACCACGAGTTCGACTTCGCGGTCCGTCCCGCGCAACGTCAGGCCGTTCCCGTCCGTCTGCACGAAGATATTCGAAAGAACCGGGAGCGTATGGCGCCGTTCAATCACCCCGTTCAGGATTTGGAGCGGCCGCAGCAGGGTGTCTCGATTGGTCCGGAATTTCATTCATCGCTCCTCAGTTGGCGCCCCGTCACGCCCTGATCGAGCGGACGGTCAATTGGTCAGCAGGCGCGAAAGGATCTTGTAGTCCTCCGCGATGTCGGCACTGCTCTCCCGAAGATCGTTGATTCTACGATAGGCGTGGAGCACGGTTGTATGGTCGCGACCACCGAATTTCTCGCCGATGTCCGGCAGCGAGTTCCTCGTGAACTCCTTCGCAAGGCACATGGCGATCTGCCGCGGTCGAGCAACCGTCCTGTTCCGCCTCTGCGAAAGCAGGTCCGATACCTTCATGTTGAAGTAGTCCGCCACGACCTTTTGGATGTTCTCGACGGTGACCTGGCGGCCATGTATAGCAAGAAGATCGTGCAATGCCCGCTTGACCAGTTCGATGGACACCTCCGCGCGACGGAACCGCGCGTGGGCAATGACGCGCTGCAGTGCACCTTCTAGCTCGCGCACGTTTGAGCGGATGTTCTCCGCGATGTGGAAGGCCACGTCGTCAGGAACCTCGATCCCTTCGGCCTCTCCCTTCTTCTTGAGGATCGCGACTCTCGTCTCGAGTTCCGGCGGTTCGACCTCCGCGGCCAGCCCGCCGACGAAACGGGACTTCAATCGTTCCTCCAGACCATCGATCTCGGTTGGGTACTTGTCGCAGGTGAGCACCATCTGGTGGTTCTGCTCCACCACCGCGTTGAACACGTGGAAGAACTCCTCCTGGGAGCGGAGCTTGTTGGCAAAGAACTGGATGTCGTCGATTAGCAAGACGTCCATGGAGCTGTAGTACTGCATGGTCTGCCGGATCGTGCCGGTACCGATTCCCCGGACCATGTCATTGACGAAGGCCTGCGAGTGCAGATAGACGACATTCGCCCCGGGCATGCGTTTCAGCACTTCGTTGCCCACCGCTTGCATGAGATGCGTCTTGCCGAGCCCCACGCCGCCATAGAGAAGAAGCGGGTTGTAGGAGCGACCGACATTAGTGGCCACTTGCTGCGCCGCCGCTCTGGCCACCTCGTTGGACTTGCCTTCCACGTAGTTGGCAAACACGTGGGACCGGTCGAGATTCGGTTCCCGGCTGTCCTCCGACCCCTTCTTCTTCCGCTCGACCCGCAACGGGGCCCCTGCGGACCTGTCCCGAGTACCGACCGTCAGCTCAAGCTCCTGGATGTCCGCGTACTCGTCCAAGTCGAACAGATCCCAGACCAAGGGAAGGTACTCGGCGCGAACCTGCTTCTTGACGTGGTCGTTGGGCGCTAGGACGACCAGTTTCGTGCCTTCCAACCGTACCTGCAGGGGTCGAATGAAGGTATTGAATTGCTGAGAGGAGAGTTCCTCTTCGAGTCTTGCCAAGCACTTGCGCCACACCACAGGCACCCCATCGGGGTCCTCCGGCTCGTCCACCCAACTCGGCATGCGCCCCCCCTGCATTATCGTTATTCTCGTCGCCGCCTTCGAGCCCAACCAAGTCGGCGAATCGAGCGGTCATTCTAATGACACATTGGCGCTCTTGGCTACGCGTTTCGCGACAAAAACCCAATGTTTTTCGGGTTTTCTTGACAATTCAAAAGCTTAACGTCGTGGCCTCAGGACGGGACGAATCAGTCCGCCTGTGCGTAAGCTGTGGACATCATGTCGGACGTCCTTGGGAACCTTCTCACCCGCCCCCGGGGGACCCGGAAACCCCCTGCTTTCGCGCAGGCTGTCAAGCCCCTGTTCACAGCATCGCGTGTAGGAAATCTGCCATCGTTTCCGTAGGTTGATGCCCACTTCCACAGTAAGTCGATGACCCAACAACAACGACAAGGTTATCTATGTAACTACCAGTAGTTGATCTTGGGCCAGTGGATGAAGCTCGCACTCGCCCGTTCGGGGCACCCGTACCCACGCCCGCTGTCCAATGAGAAAGTGAGGGTGAAATGGACCGACCGTGGCGCGGTCGG
>JAPPKV010000097.1:0-12677 GCA_028819775.1 Gammaproteobacteria bacterium
ACACCATGGTTCGAGTCGCCGATCTCGACGCATCGCTCGACTTCTACTGCAACAAGCTGGGCCTCGAGGAACTGCGCCGCATCGACAACGAGGGCGGCAGGTTCACCCTGGTCTTCCTCGCCGCGCCCGGCGACAGCGAAGCGCAAGTGGAACTTACCCACAACTGGGATCCCGAAACTCTGTCCGGGGGTCGAAACTTCGGGCATCTGGCCTACCACGTGGACGACATCTACGCCCTCTGCCAGCGCTTGAAGGATGGCGGCGTCACCATCAATCGCCCGCCCCGCGACGGCCACATGGCATTCGTGCGATCACCCGACAACATCTCGGTCGAGCTTCTGCAGGCGGGGAAACCGCTGCCGCCGACGGAACCGTGGGCGTCCATGCCGAACACCGGGGAGTGGTAGGCATCCCGTGACATAGGCCGTTACCATGCGTATCGCGCGCGCTGGCCGGGGTGTGCTACTTTCCGGCGCACGCAGACTTGGGGTGATGGCATGCGAAAGACGCACCTCACCGCGCTCCTGATCGTCCTTGCGACGGGTGTCTGGCTGGCGTCAGGTAACCTCGGCGGCGTCGACGCGGTCGCCGACCACCCATCGATCAGCGAACAGAATGCACACTCCACCGCAAACGGCGTCGACCGCGAGCCCACCGTCGTACGCGCTAGAACCCTCACCGCCTCGGCGTATTCCGACCTGGTCAAGATACGCGGTCATACCGAGAACAAGCGAACCGTCGAGGTTCGGGCCGAGACCCAAGGCCGCGTCGTCGAGCGGCCTGTCGAGCGTGGCACCCACGTTGCCGCTGGAGACTTGCTGTGCCGGCTCGCCGTGGAAGATCGCCAGGCACGCGTCAGTCAAGCCAAGGAGGCGGTGAACCAGGCTCAGATCGAACACGAGGGCAGCCTGCGACTGCAGGACGGCGGCTTTCAGTCCAAGACCGCGATCGCCCAGGCGAAGTCGCGGCTGGCTACCGCCGAGGCGCAACTGGAAGCCGCCACCTTGGACTTGGAGGGGACCTTCATCCGGGCACCGTTCGGCGGGGTGGTCGAACAGACCCTGCTCGAGGTCGGGGACTACGCGCAGCCGGCGACACCGTGTGCACGGATCGTCGACCTGGATCCGATGCTGCTCGTCGGTCAGGTCTCCGAACGAGACGTCAGCCGCCTCGCCATCGGCGGAACCGCTGTCGGTGTCCTCGCGTCCGGGGAAACCGCCACGGGCACCATCAGTTTCATCGGCCACCAGGCCGATCCGGCGACCCGCACCTTTCGGGTGGAAGCGACCGTCGCCAACCCCGACCACCATCTGCTCAGCGGTGCGACGGCCGAAATCGCCATCGTGGTGGGCGAGGTGGGCGCCCACCAGATCAGCTCCGCGGTATTGGCGCTGGACGACGCCGGTCAAATGGGCGTGCGCACGGTCGACGCGGACGGTCGCGTGCGGTTCCAGCCTGTGCAGATCGTCGCCGATGCCGACCAGGGCGTCTGGGTGACCGGCCTGCCGTCTACCGTCACGTTGATTACCGTGGGCCATCAACTGGTGGTCGACGGCGAGCGCGTCGACGTGCGTCTCGAGGACGGCGCCGATGCCGGCGCATCCATTGAGGCCCCGGATATCGGACAGGCATCGCGCCTCGCGGGTCGTTCTTGAAGAACTTCATCATCGAGGCGGCGGTCGACCGCCCCCACGCCACGCTGTCGGTGTTGGCGCTTCTACTGCTTGCCGGAATCGGCGCGCGCATCGCCATCCCCATCGAATCCGAACCGAACATCGACGTCCCGTACTTCATGGTGTCGGTGACCCACGAGGGCATCTCGCCGCAAGACGCCGCCCGGCTCCTTCTCAAACCCCTGGAGTCCGAACTCCGGATCATTGGCGGCGTCGACGAAGTGCGGGCACTGGCCTACGAGGGATCGGTGCGCGTCTTGGTCGAGTTCGACGCCAGCCACGACCTCGAGGAGGCGCTGGCCGATGTGCGCGAAGCCGTCGACCGCGCCAAGCCCAACTTTCCCGCCACGGCCGATGAGCCGGTTGTCCTGGAGCAGTCGGCGAGCGACTTCCCGATCATCCAGGTCAACCTGGTCGGGGGTTCGGAAGGAGGCGTGCCCGAACGGGTGGTGTTCAACCTCGCGGAAGACCTCCAGGATGCCATCGAGGCATTGCCCACCATCCTGGCGGCGGAAATGCAGGGCCACCGGGAGGAACTGCTCGAGGTGGTCATCGACCCCGCCGCACTCGAGTCGTACCAGGTATCCACCGAGCAATTGATCACGACCGTGATCCGCAACAACCGGCTGATCCCCGCCGGATCCCTCGACACCGGCAGCGGGCGCATCGCGGTCAAGGTGCCGGGGCTGATCAAGACCGCGGACGACCTCCGCGACCTACCCGTCAAGGCGGATGGCGACTCCGTCGTCACCTTGCGGGACGTCGCGGAGATTCGACGTACGTTCAAGGACCGCCAACGGTATGCACGGGTGAATGGCAGGCAGGCGATCTCGCTCAACGTCTACCGACGCCAGAACGCCAACGTCGTGGACACGGTCGATGCCGTGAAGCAGGTCGTGGAGTCGTTCCGGCCCAAGCTGCCGGCCCGGCTCGACTTGGTCTATACCCAGGACCAGGCCCCCTTCGCGCGGTCCCAGGTCACCGAACTGCAGGGCAACATCATCACCACGCTGACGCTGGTGATGGTGCTGGTGGTGGCCGCCATCGGCGTTCGCAGCGGGATTATCGTGGGCACGGCCATTCCGGTGTCGTTCCTGGTCGCGCTGCTGTTCCTCTGGGTGCTGGGATTCACGTTCAACTTCATGGTCATGTTCGGGATGCTGCTCGGACTTGGCATGCTGATCGACGGCGCTATCGTCGTGGTCGAGTTCGCCGACCGCAAGATGGCGGAAGGCGTGGCGCCGAGAGACGCCTACGTGATCGCCGCGAAGCGGATGTTCTGGCCGGTGTCCGCTTCCGTCGGCACGACCCTTGCCGCCTTCCTCCCCCTGCTCTTCTGGCCAGGCCTCTCGGGGAAGTTCATGAGCTTCCTGCCCGTGACGGTCTTCTTCGTACTCGCAGGATCGCTCGTCTACGCCCTGCTGTTCGGCCCGACGATCGGCGCACTGGCCGGACAGGTCCGCTCGCGCGACGACCGTGCACGTCGCGTGCTGGTTCACCTCGAAGACCGCGACCCGCGCACGCTGTCCGGCTTCACCGGCGCCTACGCACGACTGCTCGGCGCCGTGTGTCGACATGCCGGGTTGACCTTGGTCATCGTGGCGCTCGTACTCGGCGGGGTCTACTTCGCCTACGATCAATTCGGTCGCGGGATGGTGTTTTTCTCCGACGGCGACCCTGTGCGAGCGCGGATCGCCGTTCGAGCCCGGGGCAACCTGTCCGCCGCCGAAGCCTACACCCTTGTGCGAGAGGCCGAAGCTCCCATCCTGGACATCCCCGGCATCAAGGACGTGGTGCTGCAAACCCAGGTCGGCGGCGACGGGGCCGGAAGCCGTGGCCTGGCCGACGCCAACGACACGATCGGGCGGATGTACGTCCAGATCCACGACGAGGGCGAACGTTCGATGAGTGGCCGAGAAATCCTGGAGCTCGCCCGGGAGGCCACCTCGGACCTGGCCGGCGTCACCGTCGAGGTCCGGGAAGCCGAGCGGGGTCCGCCGGTCGGCAAGCCGATCCAGATCCAGTTCTCCGCCGAGGAGAAGGCACTTCTCGACCCGGTCGTGGCCGCGGTCCGGCATCACATGGACGCGGGGATGACCGGGCTGCGCGACATAGACGACACGCGCTCGCTGCCCGGCATCGAATGGGAACTCGACGTCGACCGTGCCCAGGCGGCTTTCTACAACGCGGACGTCTCGCTCGTCGGCATCGCCGTGCAGCTTGTCACGAACGGCTTCAGGGTGGGCGAGTACCGTCCCGACACGGCCGACGAGGTGGTGGACATCCGGGTTCGGTACCCGCGGACTTCGCGGGGCGTCAGCGCACTCGACGACTTGAAGATCACGACCCCGAACGGGCGCGTGCCGATCTCGAACTTCGTCAAGCGCACCGCGGTCCCCAACGTGGACGTCATCGAGCGCATCGACGGCAAGGTCGTGGAGTTCATTCGCGCCGACGTGCAACCCCGCGTCCTGGCGGGCGACAAGGTGGCCGAGCTACAAGCCTGGTTCGACCGGGCGGGTCTCGACCCAAGGGTCGAGATCGCCTTCCGCGGCGCCGACGAGGAACAGACCCGGTCCTTCGACTTCATGCTCCTCGCGTTGTCTGCCGCCCTGCTGTTGATGTTCGTGCTGCTGGTGATTCAGTTCAACAACACCTACCAGAGCGTGTTGATTCTCGCTGCCGTCGTCATGTCCACCGGGGGCGTCCTGCTCGGGCTACTAATCACGAACACCACGTTCAGCGCGATCCTGACCGGAGTCGGCGTCGTGGCGCTCGCCGGGATCGTCGTCAACAACAACATCGTGCTCATCGACACCTTCAACCACCTCCGGCGTCAGCACCCCGAACTGGATTACGTCTCGCTTATCGTGCGCACCGGCGCGCAGCGGCTGCGACCGGTCCTCTTGACGACGGCAACCACGATCCTGGGACTGCTGCCGCTCGCCAGTCATTTCTCCATCGACTTCATCAACCGTTCCATCGTCTATGGCGGACTGCTGTCGAGTTTCTGGGTCCCATTGGCCCAAGCCATCGTGTCCGGGTTGACGTTCGCCACGCTGCTCACGCTACTGGCAACGCCCGCGCTGCTGGCGATGCCGTACCGTGCAAGCGTTCGGAACCTGGCGGCATTGGCCAACCGGATCAAGTCGAATATGCGGAAGGCATGGGCCGGCGCACGGCGGCACTGGTCACGTCTCGTTCCCGGAACGAACCTAGGGGCCCTCGCCCAAGCAAAGATCCATGAAAAAAGAAAGCCCCGGCGATAAGAGGGGGATTTGGGGAGGGAGGGGGAGGTTATCGCCGGGGCGTTCAAACCAAATGGGGCTTATTCCATCGATTTCAAGTCGCCACGTTAGGCCGATCGGCTCTTAGGAGATGCTGTGTCATGACCGGCTTGCCGTGGCTCCGTTTCGCTTCCTGTGGTCTAGGACTATCCGTTCTTTGGAAAGTTCCTGCCGACATCCCGACTTCCTTGCCGGTAAGCAACCGGCGCGACCACGATTACAAGACAGGCTGCGGCGGAAACTTCCTAGTGGTCGGTGCCGAAACACGCAGGTATCGTAGCTGCCCGTCTGCCCTGAAGGTTGCGCAATGACTGTCTCGCTCGGCGTCCACGTCGGCCAACAGAATCTCGACATGGACGACATGCGCGCGCTTTGGCGACGCTTGGAAGCCGGCGGCGCGGATTGGATTTCCGTATGGGACCATTTCTACGAGGCGCCGTTCCAAGGCGGCGACCAACCCCACTTCGAGGCGTTGGCGACCCTGGGGGCGTTGGCCGCGGAGACCGAACGCGTGAGGATCGGCTGCCTGGTGTTCTACGTGGGCTACCGGAACCCGGCACTTTTGGCGAAGTCGGCAGCCACGCTGGATCACCTCTCTGGCGGGCGTTTCGAACTGGGTATCGGTGCCGGTTGGCACATCTGGGAGGCCTCCGCCTACGGCTACGCCTTCCCCGACATCGGCACGCGCCTCGACATGCTCGACGAGGCAGCGCAAATCGTGCGCGGGCTGTTGGACAACGACCGCACGACGTTTTCGGGCAGACACTTCCAAGTGGACGATGCAACGTGCTACCCGAAGCCTGTCCAGGCCCACCTGCCTGTCTGGATCGGCGGACGAGGGGAACGGCGTACCCTGGACATCGCGGCCCGCCACGCCGACGGATGGAACGCGGCCTACACCAGCGCCGCCGAGTTCGCGCGCTTGAACGGCGTACTCGATCACTGGTGCGAAGAGGAGGACCGGGATCCGGCGGCCATCGCGCGCGGCGTGAACGTGGCCTTCGGGATGGCCAAGGACGATGCCGGCGTGGCCCGCGAGCGCGCCAGTCTCGACCGGGAGTGGGGGGCGCAGTCGGAGCGCATCGCGGCCGGTTCGCTATTGTGCACGCCGAACGAAGCCGTCGACCGGGTCATGGCCTATGTGGAGAGCGGCGCCGACGCCATCAACATCGCCCTACGTGCGCCCTGGGACGAGGACGCACTGGACGCCTACCTCGGCGACGTCATGCCGGCCGTGCGGAAGGCGACTAGCTAGAGCGTACGTCGCTTTGGGCCCGACTGGCCTACAATGCGCGATCAGGGCGCGCAGCATCGCATTCCCGACACGCATCGCATTCCTGCTTGGAGAATAACGCCCAGAACGTTAAGATTGGTAACGTTATGGACGTTAAAGAGAGAAACCGTTTGCTCTCCGCAGGCCAGATCGACCGCGAGGATCTCTGGCCGAGGATCACCGAGTACGAACAACGGGCGCGAACATTCCGATTCTCCTTTGGACTGGACGAGCTGCCCCGAGAGCCCGGCGTCATCCTTGTCCGCGGCCCTAGGCAATACGGCAAGAGCACGTGGCTCGAACTCGAGCTTCGCGAGACCGTCGAACGGTTCGGTCCCGGGACGGCCTACTTCCTCAACGGCGACGAACTGACGACAGCCGACGACCTCGAGCGGCAGATCGCCGAGGTAGTCGCCTTGTTCCGCCCCGACGCGAGGGTCCGCAGGCTGTTCATCGACGAGATTACGGCGGTCGCCGACTGGGAAACGGCGATCAAGCGGCTTGCGGACCAAGTTGTCCTCAGGGATGTGCTGGTGATTACGACGGGCTCGCGAGCGACCGACATCCGCCGCGGTTCCGAACGACTACCCGGCCGGAAGGGAAAGCTCGCGCGTACGGACTACCTGTTCTGCGGCGTCGCCTACAAGGACTTCCGCACCCTGTGCCGCGACGAACTCGGCGACGACACCTGGATCGCCTACCTGCTCTCCGGCGGCTCGCCCGTCGCCGCGGGCGAGATCTGGCAGTACGAACGTCTACCCGCGTACTTCTTCGAGATGATCCGGGATTGGGTCATCGGCGAACTCGCGAGAAGCGGTCGGTCCCGGCAGTTCCTGATCGCGTTGATGAGGACGTTGTTCGCGCAAGCGGGGTCGCGAACCGGGTACCTGAAGCTTGCTCGCGAGTCGGGCCTCGCCAACAACACGATAGCATCCGAATACATCGAACAACTGTCCGACGTCCTAGCGGTGCTTCCCTCGTTCCAGTGGGACGCCAGCAAGGACGTGCCCGTGCAGCGTCGACCGGCGAAGTTCCACTTCATCAACCTCTCCGTGGCCCTCGCCTTCGCCCCGGATCGACTGGTACATGTCGAGGACTTCAAGAAACTGCCGAGCCGCGACAAGTCCCGGTGGCTGGAGTGGCTCGTGGCTCAGGAACTCTTCCGCCGGCAAGCCATCCTCGGCGTGCCCGATCCGGAGACGATCTGGTACTGGGCCTCCAAGGAGCACGAGATCGACTTCGTCGACCATGCCCGGAACCTATACGAGGTCAAGACGGGTCGATCCGGCCCGATGGACTTCGCCTGGTTTCCAAAGGTGTTCCCCAACCGCAACCTGCTGGTCGTCGGATCGAACGAGTTTCGGGCGCAGTCCGTCAGGGGCATCACGATGGAGCAGTTTCTGCTCGCGGACGGATTCCCCCACCCCTACCCGGGGGAAGTGGACGACATAGACGCCTACAACGACTTCGCACGGTTTTGACGCACCCAAGGCTATCCCGGCGCTTCGCTCCGCTAACGTCTCTCCGGCGACGCCCCCGCCCGGCGGCACTGGCGTCTATTCCAAGGTGCCTTGATGGTCGCGCCGTAGCCGGTCCCAGTCGATCTCGTAGCCGAGTCCCGGACCCGTCGGTGCGTGGACGACGCCACCGGTCATGTCGATGTCTTCGACCAGGCCGTATACGTTGGCACCCGTGCACGGGAAGTACTCGTAGAACTCGCAGTTCGGCACCGCCATCGTGACGTGGAGGTTCGCCACGTTGTTGAGCGAATTGCCGCCGTGGTGGATCTCGCACTTCATCTTGAAGCCCTCGGCCAGGTGGCAGAGCCGGACCAGTGGCGTGATGCCGCCGGTGACCGCGACGTCGCCGCGCAGGATGTCAGTGGCATAGCGGGTGATCCACTGGGTCATGCCGTAGTAGCGTCCGGGTGCGAATTCCGTGGCCATGATGGGAATGTCCAGTTTCTCGTTCAGCTTGACGTAGCTGTAGATATCCTCCTCGGCGAGGGGATCCTCGTACCAATAGAAACCGAGATCCTCGATGGCGCGCCCGACCCGCACCGAATCCTCGTAGTCGTACGCCCACATCGAATCGAGCATTAGCTTCATGTCGTCCCCGACGGCTTCGCGGACCGCCTGGCAGATGGCGATGTCCGCCTTGGGATCGGAATGCGGGTGGATCTTGTGCGCGGTCCACCCGGCATCCTGGAACCGGAGCGCCTCTTGCTGGTACTCCTCGACCGTCTCCCAATAGGCAGTGCTCGAATAAACCGGCACGGTCTCCTTGCAGGTGCCGAGCAGGCGATGAATCGGCGCCCCGGCGAGCTTGCCGTTGATGTCCCACAGGCAGATGTCCACGGCACCGATGACGCTGGTCGCGACCGCCCGGGTCTGTCGCCACATGCCTGCCCAAATGGCACCGATGTCCTGGGGATTCCTTCCGATCAACCGGGGCTTCACCATGTCGATCAAGACCTTGGCGTGGTAGTCGGGACCACCGAGGAAGGCATTGCCGCTAATCCCCTCGTCGGTTTCGACCGTGACCACGCCCAGGTTGCGCGGGCCGCCGAACCGCATGCCCGCGCCGACTCGCCACCGTTCGACGTGCCAACCGAAGACTTCCACCTTGACGTTGGTGATCTTCATGTCCAACTCCCAAATTGCGTCCGCGCAGTCTACCCCACGCCCGGTGAACCGCGATGCGCGTTGGGAGAGAGAGATTGGATCGAACGGCTAGGGTCTAGCGACGCCAGGCTGCGGTCAGAGCGCCACCGCGAGAACGAAAAAGCCCACCACCAGAGCGAGGCTGACAACGCTCTGCCAGTCCAGTTGAACTGAACGAATGACCAACATCGCTCTCACATTACCCAAGTCACGCACGACAACGAAATATCCCTTTCCACTATTGATATACCGCTACCAGAGCATCGCCGCGAACAGCGTCACCGGAAGCAGGATCGACCACAGCAGAAGACTCAGCCAGATGGCCCGGCCGTTTAGCGACGCAATCGTCGACCGCCGGATCTCCATCCCGATGAAAAACAGCGCCACGATGAGCAGCAAACGACTCGCGGCCTTGACCTGGGCGATGACCTCGACCGGGGGCTGCAGCAGTGTCCCCGCTATCGATGCGGCGACGAACAGCGCCAGGAACGCGGGAATTCGAAGCTTGGTTTCGCTTTGCCTCAACAGAATGCCCGCGCCGAGCACCACCGGGATGAGCAACAGCGTTCTGACCAACTTGACCGTCGTCGCCGTCTCCAGCGCGCGATCGCCGAATATCGCGGCAGCCCCCACGACCGAACTCGTGTCGTGGATGGCCAGCGCGACCCAGACGCCGAACTGGTCCTGCGTCATCTGCAATTGACCGCCGACCCACGGCAACACCAGGATCGCGACGGCGTTGAGAATGAACACGATGCCTATGCAGATCGCCACCGACTCCGGTCGCGCGCGAATGACGGGCGCGAGGGTGACGATGGCCGTACCGCCGCAGATGGCCGTTCCGGTGCTCAACAACCGGGACTGGTCGTCATCGACCTTCATGAGCCGACCGATGACGAGTCCCGCGATCAAGGTGCAGGCCACGAAAATGACGACGAGTCCCGAATAGTCGCGGCTGGTCTGCCATAGGGCTTCGACGTTCAACGTGAAGCCCAGGACCACGATCGCGGATTTAAGGCATAGCTTTCCACCACGCTCGACGACTTTGGGCACCGCGGGGGCCAACGCCACGCTCATCCCCGCACCGACGAAAAGCGCCAGCGCCGGGTGACCGACCCACAGGGCCGCCGCGAAGGCGATCAGGACCAGCGTCCACTTCAGGGCATCGAGACTCGCGAGAGAAGCCAACCTGTCGAACACGTTCACAGCCACGCGCGCCTTTCGGGCGCGTTAGGGTCGCCCCTAGGGTCGCCCCTACGAGCCTTTGCCAGGCGCTCTAACGACCGGTCTCGAAAACCTTGAATCCGGCGAGCAGCGGTTTTCGGGCCTCGAACTGGCGGCGACCGCGTTCGCATTCGCGTGTCGCCTTCATGCGGCAGCTGAATTCCGAGAGCACCGGGATCATCGCGAATCCGGACAGCAACAACGCCGTGGCCTCGAGTGCCTCGCCCTGCCATTCCCAATACCAACTTGGCTGCAGGTGCGGTGCGAGGTAGAAGAACTGACCGAAGTAGCAGAACAACGTGCCCGCGGCGAGGAAGGCAAGCACGCGGACCGACCATGCGCTCAAGTAGTGTTTCAGCGACACCGCGGCAATCAACGCCCCGAACAGGAACATGGACGCTCCGGGCGGGTCGTCGAGCTTCAACACCGCCACCAACAACAGCGCGACGGCGATGACCGCGTTGACATATCGCATAGTCCGGCGGGTCCCTCCTGTTACCCTTCGGGCTGTCTTGAACGATAGTCCGCGAAACCGTGGGCGACTGCAAGCCTTTTCTAGCTTCTAGACCCCCTTCTTGTTACCGAAGGTGACGAAAACGGGCGGAATCTACCCGCGTTGTCACAGGATTCCCCCAATGATTGCCGATCTTTGACAGATTCCTGTTATAAGAACTCAATCCCATATAGACAAAAGGCCTATGAAGGCGCTCTCGGTCGAATCGAGCTAACATCAGCGAATCGCCAAGACAGGTGGTGTCCGAGATCCCGCATGACCGTTAAAACCGACAAACACGGCGACCTCCTCGTGATCACCATCAACCGGCCGGAGGTCCGCAATGCCATAGACCATGCCACGGCTAACGCCCTCGCCGATGCGTTTCGCGTGTTCGACGCCGACAAGCAGCGTTCGGCATGTGTCCTCACCGGTGCCGGCGGCCACTTCTGCGCCGGTGCCGATCTCAAGGCGGTGGCGGCGGGAAGGGGCAACCGGGTGACCCTGGAAGGAGACGGGCCGCTCGGTCCAACGCGAATGACCTTGTCCAAGCCGGTCATCGCGGCCGTGGAGGGCTACGCCGTCGCAGGCGGTCTTGAACTTGCGCTGTGGTGCGACCTCCGGGTGGCGGCGCGTTCCGCCGTATTCGGTGTGTACAACCGGCGCTGGGGTGTTCCCTTGGTCGACGGGGGAACCGTCCGGCTACCGCGCCTGATCGGCCAGAGCCAGGCGATGGACATGATCCTCACCGGCCGCGGCGTTGACGGCGAAGAGGCCCGGCGGATCGGCCTGGCAAACCGGCTGACCGACGACGGCGAGGCGCGACACGAAGCGGTCCGCCTCGCAGAGACGCTGACGCGGTTCCCGCAGCGCTGCCTGCGCAGCGATCGGCGCTCCGTGCTCACTCAATGGGGCAAGCCGATGCCCGATGCGCTGCAGCAGGAGACGTTGCTCGGGCGCGAGGTGATCAAGTCGGGCGAGACCATACACGGCGCGACCCGCTTCAACGAAGGCGCCGGCCGACACGGCGACTTCTCCAACATCTAATCTATTGAATCAACCGTTACGCGCAAGGAGAACGCAATGGCTTTCCGTGGACTCGACAACGCCCAGTTCGGCATCACGATGTTCCCGACCGACACCGCCATCGGGCCCGTGGAGGTCGCCAAGGCGGTGGAGGAACGTGGCTTCGACAGCCTGTTCTTTCCGGAACACACCCACATCCCGGCCAGTCGGGCGACGCCGTTCCCGGGCGGCGGCGAACTGCCGGAGATGTATTGGCGCGCCCACGACCCCTTCGTCGCGTTAGGCGCGGCCGCGGCCGCCACCGAGCGCATTCGGCTGGGCACCGGAATCTGCCTGGTTATCGAACGCGATCCCATCACGTTGGCCAAGGAGATCGCGTCCCTCGACACGATATCCAACGGCCGCGCCATCATCGGCATCGGCGCTGGCTGGAACCGGGAGGAAATGGAGAACCACGGCGCCGACTACAGGAACCGCTGGGCCGTCGTCCGCGAGAAGATCCTCGCCATGCGCGAGATCTGGAACAACGAAGAGGCCGAGTTCCATGGCACCCACGTCGACTTCGATCCCATCTGGTCCTACCCAAAGCCCATTCAGGACAACGGTCCGCCGATCTGGATCGGCGCCAACTCGAAATGGGTCTTCGACCGCATCGCCGACTACGGAGACGGTTGGATGCCCATCGGCGGTCTGGGATCCGGGAACATGGAACGACTAAAGGAAGCCGTCGAAGCCCGCGGCCGACGCGTGGAGGACATCGACTTGGCGTTGTTCGGCGCGCCGCCGGACGCCGGCGAAGTTCGGGGCCGGATCGGCCAGGGCTTCGATCACGTGATCTTCGTCGTGCCGCCGGCTAAAGAGGACGTCGTCCTGCCCTTGTTGGATCGCTATGCGGCCATCGTCGAGGAGGTCAAGGCAGGATAAGCGCAGGGGACCCTAACGCGCCCGTTGGGGGGCGCGGTCCCCCGCCGGGATTTCCCAAGGCATTGATCCGGGGTACGAGAATGCGGCAGCATTCTCAATCGCGCCCGCAGGGCG
>JAPPKV010000097.1:12687-13585 GCA_028819775.1 Gammaproteobacteria bacterium
GGGGGGGGGCCCCCCGGGTTTTTCCCCAACGCATTTGACCGGGGTAAGAAAATGGGGGCGATTTAAAAACCCCCCCCCCCGGCCCCCGCCGGGACGGGACAAGCCCTCCCCTACGGCGCCAACTGGGCGTCGTAGCCCGCTTCCTTCAGGGTCTTGACCACCACCTCGACCTGCTCTTCGCCGCGCATCTGGAGGACGAACTCGATTCGGGTCGCACGCACCGACGACGCACCGAACGCGCGCTGGTGGACGACGTCGACGATGTTGCTGTCGAGATCGCCGAGTATTCCCGTGAGGTGCGCCAAGGTGCCAGGGACGTCGGGCGTCTCCACGGCAAGGCGCACCAACCGTTTGGTGCGTACCAATCCCCGCTGCAGCACCGAGGACAGGATCATCATGTCGATGTTGCCGCCGGTCAGGATCAGCGCTGTCTTTCCGACGGCCAGCGACCGGTCCACCATGACGGCCGCGAGCGCCGCCGCCCCGGCCCCCTCCGTCACCGTCTTTTCGACTTCGAGCAGTTTGAAGACGGCGGCTTCGATGTCGTGTTCGCTCACGGTCACCAAGTGATCGACGTGCTCGCGGATGATCGCCATGGTCTTGACCCCCGGCATCTCGACGGCGATCCCCTCGGCCACCGTCCCCGGCTGTCCCGGCGCCGGGTCCCGGCCATTGAAGATGTCCGCCGCGGCGCTGAACCGGTCCGCCTGCACGCCGACGATCGCGATCTGGGGCCGCAGCGCCTTGGCCGCAACGGCGGTGCCGGCGATCAGGCCACCCCCTCCGACTGGAACGACGATCGTGTCGAGGTCGGGTGCCTGTTCGAGCATCTCGAGGCCCAGCGTGCCCTGCCCCGCAATGACGGCCTCGTCATCGAACG
This sequence comes from Gammaproteobacteria bacterium, assembly GCA_028819775.1. The sequence continues at coordinate 13,568 of JAPPKV010000097.1, forward strand.
GGTGGATGAGCGTGTAGC
>JAPPKV010000268.1 GCA_028819775.1 Gammaproteobacteria bacterium
AACCCCAGGGCAAGCTCGTCCGGGTATCCCGGGGCCGCGTATTCGACGTGGCCGTCGACATCCGCCCGGCATCGTCGACTTTCCGCCAGCACGTTGGCGTCATCCTCGACGACGCGGACCACGCCCAGTTGTTCATTCCACCGGGCTATGCGCACGGATTCTGCGTGCTCTCCGAAGTCGCGGACTTCGAGTACAAGTGCACGGCCCACTACCGCGGCGACGACTCCCGCGGCGTCCTCTGGAACGACCCGTCCCTCGCCATCCCCTGGCCGGTGGCCGACCCGATCGTTTCCGCCGCCGATTCGCACAACCCGACACTGGACGAGTACCTGCTAGCACGATGAAGATCCTGGTCACCGGCGCCAACGGGCAGGTAGGCACCGAAATGGTCCGTTTGGCCGACTCCGAGTTTCGGGTCGTGGGGCTCACCCGAGGCGATCTGAACATAGCGGAACGAGACGCGATCACTAGGTGTTTGGACGACCACGAACCCGACTTGCTGGTCAACTGCGCCGCCTACACCGCCGTGGATCAGGCCGAGGACGAGCCCGACCTCGCATACCGGGTGAACGCCGATGCCGTGGGGTGGCTCGGCGAGGCGTGCGATTCCCGAGGCGTGGGCGTGATCCACTTTTCCACGGACTACGTCTTCGATGGCACCAAGCACGAAGCCTATGTCGAGGACGATATTCCCAACCCCCTCAACGTCTACGGCGCTTCCAAGCTCGAGGGGGAAGACCGGCTGCGTGCGGCCACGGACCGGCACCTGATCCTGCGTGTCAGTTGGGTGTTCGGGCGGATTGGCCGCAGCTTCGTGGATACGATCCTGCGGCTTGCCCGGGAGCGCACCGAACTGAGGGTGGTGGACGATCAGGTCGGCGCGCCGTCACCGGCGGACGCTATCGCGGCGACGGTGCGCTCGATCGCCGACCGCCGCGAGGGTCTCGAGGATGCCTGGGGTACCTACCACTTCTCGACGGTGCCCGCCGTATCCTGGTGCGGGTTTGCACGCGAGATCGTTGTGATGGCGATGGACGCGGGAATCTTGGCAGCACTGCCGCGTGTGCGCGGCATCGCCACGAACGAGTGGCCATCGAAAGCGCCACGGCCGCCCAGTTCGCGCCTATGTGCCGCCAAGCTACGCACCTTCCTGGGCGTTGCACCTCCAGTCTGGCGAGCGAGCCTGGAGCAATACCTCGGCGGCGGAGCCAAGGCCTCGCCAATCCAGGTTGCGAACCTCGGGAAGGTCACGCCGCCGGAAGCGTGCCGCTGATGACCCGGCACCCTCGGTGTACCCCAACGACGTCGTTCCAATAAGGAACGTCGCGCAGTCGAACCAAGCAGATAACCTCGCGATGAAGTGGCGGGTCGAAACCCACCGTAGGTTTGGGCGGGTGTTCCCGTGGATCGTATTGATGCTGGTCAATCGGCGAGTCGAGCGGATGTATGGAGTCGTCCAGGGAATCGTTCACCGGCGTTCTCCCCAGGATCAGGAAGTCCGCTAGTTGCAGGCGCCGCAAAACCGCCCGAAGCAGTGAAGTGGTTACGTGGCACGTGTGTCCGTGCCAGTCCGACCAGTAGAACTTGAGGCCGTGACGCCGCAGATACGCATCCGAGTCGAAATACGGTCCCCGGATGTAGATGAAGTCGGTCGCCACGGTCTTGGCGCAGTGAACCGCCTTGTACACCTTGTGCAGGGGCAAGTGTTCGAGAACGTGGTTCATGACCGCGAACCGCACCGATTTCGCGGGAAAAGTCATCTCGGTGATGTCGCCGAGGAGGCAGTCGTAACCGCGCCGGCGCAGGTGTTCGATGTTGGCGGGGTTGATGTCGACGCCCAACCCGCGTTTGCCACCTAGTTGATTTTTCGCAAAGTCGATCGACCCGCCCTTGGACGAGCCGATATCGAGAAAGTCGTAGTCGCCGAGCGATGACTCGGTCGGTTCGGTCACCGCCATGCCGCGTCCGCGTTTGGATCGCGCGAACAACGCCCGTATCCCAACCGTTTCCTATCGTTGTGGGCGTGGTGTGCTACGAGCGGGCTGAAAGTCAACGGTCCGTGACCCCGTGATAGTCTTGCCGAATCGGACGGTCTCAGCAGCGCTCTGACATCGACGACACCGCTTGAGATTGGATCACCTCGCGATAGACGGGTCAACCTGGCCTAGGAAGTCGAGACATGCAGATATTCGTACTGGGAATGCACCGGTCCGGTACGTCCGCCGTCGCTCGGATCCTGAACCTGATGGGAGTGTACTTCGGCGGGGAGCACGTCGGTACCGGGCGTAGCGAACAAAACGTAAAGGGTTTCTGGGAGCGTCGCGATGTACGCGATCTGAACGACGATATGTTGTTCGATTCGTCGTGCGACTGGGACTGTGTCGCAGACTTCGATCTTGACGCGCTCTCAGCCGAGACCCGGTCGACGCACGTCGACGCAGCCGCTGACATCGTATTGAACATGGATGCCCATCGGCCCTGGTTCATCAAGGAACCCCGGCTATGTCTTCTATTCCCAATTTGGCGGCAAGTGCTCGAGAGTCCGTTCTGCATTCACGTGCTACGCAATCCCCTCGAGGTCGCCCACTCGCTACGGACGCGCAACGGGATTCCGATAGGGACGGGGTTGGCACTTTGGGAAACCTACAATCTGCATATGCTCAATGCCTCGGCGGGGCTTCCACGCGTTTTCGTCCACTACGAGGATCTGATGAAGAACGCCTCCGTTGTCGTCGAGCAGCTTCACTCCGTGCTCCTCGAACAGGGCGGCTACGGCCTGCGCATTCCTTCTGCCGATGAGCTGAGCCGGTTCCTGGATGATGGGCTCTATCGGCACCGCAAGTCGGAACGATCACTCCGGTCGGTCGCCACCGCGCATCAGTTGAAACTCTACGATGGTTTTCGCGGCGATCCGGACACGTTGCAGGACTCGCTGCCGGACCTGTCTCGTTCCGCGATAGACAAGCTGAGACGTTACGAAAAGACAATCGATGTCGAAGATCGCATCGCGCGTGCGCGTCTTGCGCGCCAACGGCGCGTGCCGGAAGGAGAAGCAACACGGCTCAAGCTGAGAGACTTGGAGCTCGAACATGCCCGTTCGTCGTTGGCGGAAGTGTCGGAGAGACTAGCTGCTGCCGAGCAGGAAACGAGACAGCTACGACGCGCGGAGATCGAGGCTAGGTCAGCGATTACCCGAAGCGTGCAGCAAGCCGAACATCTGGCGTCGGAACTCGATAACGCACGCAAGACAGCGACGAGCCTGGAGGACGAGCGATCGACACTACGTAGCACCAACTTCGACTTGGAAAAGGATCGGGCAGTGCTGCAGGAGGCCAAGGCGAATCTCGAAGAGAACGCCTCCAGTCTTAGGCACGAGCTCTCGGTCCTCGAGCGAGCGAAAGCGCAGTTGGAAGCGGCGCAGGTCGATGCAACAGAAATGAATGCGGCATTGCGCGAGGATCTGGCCGCGCGGGCACGCGACTCGGAGGCACTAGCGGATGCCAACGCGGCGTTGCGCGAGGACCTGGCCGCGCGGGCGCGCAATTCGGAGGCCTTGGCGGATGCCAACGCGGCGTTGCGCGAGGACCTGGCCGCGCGGGCTAGCGACTCGGAGGCCCTAGCGGCCGCGAACGCGGCGTTGCGCGAGGATCTGGCCGCGCGGGCACGCGATTCGGAGGCCTTGGCGAATGCCCACGCGGGGCTATGCGAGGACCTGGCTTCCAGGAGACGAGAGTGTGATGCCCTGTCCGATGCCATTGCGACCCTGCGCGAAGACCTGGAGGCGCAGATCCGGGCCTCGGAGGGTCTGGAACGCGCCAACGCCGTGCTTCAAGAAGAAAGTGAACAATTGACACGGGAGAGGGATCTGCTAGAGCGTTCAAGTGCCGAGTTGGAGTTGGCACGAGCATCCCTTGAGCAATCCAATGCTGCCCTGAACCGGGAGACCGACGATCTGCGGTTGGAGCGCACGCTTCTTGAGAACGCCAATGCGCAGCTCGAAGAGAAGGGCGCAAGCATCGAACAAGCCCGTGTCAGCGCCGAGAAGGATCATGCGGCGCTTGCGGCGAAGCTGCATCGCGCATCGGAGGAAGTTGCCGGTCGGCAATCGTTGGTACGCGATTTGGCTGCTCGCTGGGACCGCGAACTGAGCGATCGGAAGGACCAGGCGTCGGCACTCTCGCTCTTGGCATCAGCAATGCATTCGGACATCGCCGGTTTGCTCAACTCGCGCCGGTGGCGGCTAGGCCGGGCGATCGTCTCCGTGCTTTGCGTGCTGTCATTCCGCAGGATGCCGAATGACTTGGGTGAACAGCTGCGCCTGGAAAGCGCGGGCTTCCGAGCCAAGGAACAGCTCATCGGTGAATTCGCCACGTCGCGCGACGATATTCCGAGCAAGCTTGCCGAACTGGCGCCGACGACGGCGACATCCGTTGACGAAGTGCTCGACCGCCCGGCGCGCCGCCCTGCGGAGATGACGGTGCGGTTGCTCGAAAGGGCGCTGGAACTGAAACGGCGAGCGCAGCAGGTCGACGAGCTGTCGGCACACGTCGATTCGCTGGTGACGATATTCGAAGGAATCATGGGCTCATGGCGATGGCGGTTGGGGAACTGCGTAGTCTCGGCGGCGCGGCGGCTCGCGCGTGGCAAGGTGCCGGCGACCGCGGCCGACTCGGCTGCCGCGCTAGTTGCACGATACCGTTCGGGTTCGTACGCAGACGTGGCGACATGTCCCGTCATTCCAATGCCGGATGATCCGAAGGAGGCACCGAGCGGCGTCCTTGCCGGGCGCGTTTCGTCGAAAATGCAAACAATCCGTGCGGGCACTTCCGATCGTCGCCGCGCGGTTCGCCCGAGCCTGCCGGCTAGGCGTGTCGACATTGTGGTCTGTGTTCACAATGCGTTGGAGGACGTGAGGCGGTGCCTGGAATCGGTGCTGTCGCGTACGGCGATCGATTTCGCCTTGATCGTAGTCAACGACGGTTCCGATCCCGAGACCACGAAGTGGCTGCGCGACACCGCGGGGCGCCACTCGGTCATCGAATTGATCGAGACCGACGGACCGTTGGGCTATACACGAGCGGCGAACCGGGGCTTGAGAGCTACTACGGCGCCCTACGTGGCCTTGCTCAACAGCGATACGGTCGTGCCCCGACTGTGGGTCGAGTGCCTGCTCGAATGTCTGCAGACCGATGAACGGCTGGGAATCGTCGGCCCACTTTCGAATGCCGCGAGTTGGCAGTCGGTGCCCGAACGCTTCGCCGATAGTGGGGGATGGGCAATCAACGATCTTCCCGTTGGCTACAACGTCGACGAATACGGCGAGTTGGTCCATCGCATATCGGAACAGGCGTTTCCGCGTGTCGAATTCCTCAATGGTTTCTGCCTGTTGATGCGGCGGGAAGTCGTCAAGGCGATCGGATACCTCGACGAGGACGCATTCCCGCAGGGGTACGGCGAGGAAAACGACTACTGTATCCGGGCTCGAGAGGCAGGCTTTGAGCTGGCAATCGCCGATCACTGTTTCGTGTACCACGCCAAGTCGAGAAGCTTCGGCACCCGGGCGCGGGATCGTTTGGCCGAGGAGGGAAGGAAAGCGCTCTGGCGCAAACACGGCAAGAAGCAGATTGAGGAAGGAACAGCAGACCTCAAGGAAAGCCCCGCGCTTGCGGAAATTCGTTCCAGGTTGTCGTCGTTCTTCGCGCCATCTCCCCGGTTGGCAATTGGGAGCCCGTCGTGGCAAGCGCCCGGAGTCCGGCACGATGCCATGCGAGTGCTGTTCGTACTCCCCGTCAGAGGTGGTAGCGGGGGGGCGAATTCCGTTGTCCAGGAGGTCGCCGGGATGCGTTGCCTTGGCGTGGATGCGCGAGTCGCCGTCGACGCTCGTCACGCCGAATCGATGAGTCGCTTCTACGCGGATGTTCTCGAGCCGACGAGCCGCATCGTGTTCGCCTCCGATGCAGAACTACTGTCCACCGCGGAGCACTTCGACGTGATCGTCGCGACCCTCTGGTCGACGCCTGCGCTCATCGCACCGGTGGCGGCACGATGGCCGGAAAAGGCCTACGTCTACTACGTTCAGGACTACGAGCCGTGGTTCTTTCCGAATGACCCGGTAGCGCGCGCCACCGCCTTGGACTCCTACACGCGGGTGCCGAACATGGTATTGATGGCCAAGACGGATTGGATCTGTCGAACGGTTCGCGAACGGCACGGCGTTGCGGTCTTCCGGGTCGCGCCGAGCCTTGACCACGATGTCTTCTATGCCACGGATCGCCCCTGTGGCGGTCCGATCACGTTGAGCGCGATGATTCGTCCAACGACACCTCGAAGGGCGCCTTTGCGAACGCTCCGCGTGCTCAGGGATCTCGCGCATGGATTCGACGGGCTTCGCATTTTGCTGTTCGGTTGCGAATCCGACGCGCTCGACGATCTCGTCCGCAGTGACGCAGAACTCGACCTGGATTTCGACTTCGAGAACCGCGGGATCCTCACGCGTCGCGACGTCGCCGGCCTGCTGCGCCAGTCCGACATCTTCATCGATCTGTCGGACTACCAGGCCTTCGGGAGGAGCGGGCTCGAGGCCATGGCGTGCGGCTGCGCGACCGTGCTACCGGCTCGAGGCGGCACCGACGAGTACGTTGTGGACGGCGAGAACGCATTCCTTGTGGCCACCACGTCGTTTGCGGAAATGACATCGACGATCGCTCGATTGATTGAGGATCGATCACTACGCGAGAAGGTCAGGGAGCGATCGCTGGCGACCGCGGCAGGGTACACCATCATGCGCGCCAGCCTGTCGGAGCTCGCCGTCTTTCGTTGGGCGTGGACCCTACACGGCAACACCGAATTCCACGGTGATGTTCACGGTCGTGGGATTGAACCGCCTTCAACCGTCAGAGGGTCTTAGGGGAAAGTGCGCCGCGACAAAACCCGATAGCGAAGCAAGCGACTGTTCGATGGTGAGTTCGGTCGTGTCCACAACGAAGGCGGGATTGTCCGGTTCCTCGTAGACGTCGTCTATCCCGGTGAAATTCTCGATCTCCCCTGCTCGGGCAAGCCTGTAAAGACCCTTCGGATCACGACTTTCGCAGGTGGTCAGGTCGGCCCGGATATAGATTTCGTGAAAGCGCTTGGCGTTCGTCGCCGCGATGGCGCGGTCGCTGCGGTAGGGTGAAATGAACGCCGCGATGCAAATGAGTCCGGCATCGGCAAAAAGAGCCGCGACTTGGCCGGCGCGACGGATGTTCTCGGTACGGTCGATGTGCGTGAAACGGAGATCGGAACTTAAGCCTCCCCTCAGGTTGTCGCCGTCAAGCACATAAACTTGGTAGCCCTCGTTGAAGAGGCATTCTTCCAAGGCGAAAGCGAGCGTTGACTTGCCGGCCCCGGAGAGTCCGGTGAACCAAAGGACGCCGCCAGGATGCCGGTTGCGGGATTCCCGCCGCGCGAGTTCGATTCGACGGTGAATGTGTTCGACATCAGGCTGGTACATGTCCGGCGGCGGGCTTGTTAGGAGGGCCTCAGCTCCCCATCGAGGTCGTGGTCGTCACAGAAGTAGAAGAAGCTGTCCCGAAGTTCGACGATTCGGATCTCCGGTGGCACTTCCACTTCCATCACCAGAGAGAAAATCGGCGTCCCCGTGTGCGGCGCACGCTCGGTCACGGTATCCAGGTTGTAGATGTTGATGTTCTGCGACGAGAAGAAACTGGCGACCCGATGCACGATACCGGGATGATCCATGGCGGTGACGCTCACGGTGTACGGGACTCGCCCCTCGACGTTCTCGCGTTCCGCAGTGCGGCGGAACAGGAAGGCCAGGTCCAGCTTCTCGGCCAGCTTGGCGAGCTTGGTTTCCAGGCGCTGCAAGGGCAACGTGCCCCCGGCAACCGACATCAGCACGGCGAACTCGCCGCCGAGAACGGTCATGCGACTGTCCTCGATGGACAGGTTCAGGTCGTTGACGATCTCGGCAATGGCGTTGACGATGCCGGGCCGATCCTTGCCGATCGTCGAAATGACGGCACGGGTCATGCGATGCGTTTCCTTAAGGTGTCAGCCAGGACCGTGGTATTCACGCGTTCCTGCTGCATGGTGTCTCGATCACGAACGGTCACCGTCTCGTCGTCGAGCGTCTGAAAGTCGACGGTGATGCAAAGCGGGGTGCCCACTTCGTCGTGACGACGGTATCCCTTGCCGATGTTGCCGGTATTTTCGAACACAATCCGACCAAGGCCAAGCTTCATGAGATCGGCCTTGAGGGCGCGCGCCCTACCGACGATACCGTCGTGGTTGCGTTTGAGGGGCAGTACCGCCGCCTTGACGGGTGCGAGGTGGGGTTGCAGCGACAGCACCGTGCGCTGGCTGCCGTTGGCCAAGGTCTCGACGGTGTACGCCTCGTTCAGGACGGCCAGAATGCCCCGGTCGACGCCGGCGGACGGTTCGATGACGAATGGCACGGTCCAGCGCTTGTCCTCCTGACGCTGGACGGCAAGCCGAGCGTTGGATTCATCGTTGGTAGGCACGGTGGCAGTGATTTCCAGATCGCGTTGGTTCCTGGTATGGGCGCCAAGGTCGAAGTCGGTGCGATTGGCGATACCTTCCAGCTCCTCGATGCCGTGGGGGAATCGGTACATGACGTCCACGGTCGCCTTCGAGTAGTGCGCCAGTTCCTCCTCGGGCACGCGCAGGAGTTCGAGGTTGTTGCCGTTTATGCCTTGGTCCTGCCACCAGGCGAGGCGTTCATGCACCCATTGGTCGTGCCATTCGTCGTCGGTGCCGGGCTCGACGAAGAACTCGAGCTCCATCTGTTCGAATTCCCGGACCCGGAAGATGAAGTTGCGGGGCGTGATTTCGTTGCGAAAAGCCTTGCCGATCTGGGCGATCCCGAAGGGCAGTTTCGTGGTGGTGGAGTCGAGCACGTTCTTGAAGTTCGTGAAGATCGACTGGGCGGTTTCAGGGCGCAGGTAGGCGAACGAAGAACCGTCCTCCACCGGTCCCACGTTGGTCTTGAACATCAGGTTGAAGGGCCGCGGATCGGTCAAGTCGCGGGATCCGCAACGCGGGCAGGTTTCGCCCTCGAGGTGATCGGCACGCCACCGGGATTTGCATTTGCGGCAGTCGACCAGGGGATCGGCGAAAGTCTCCTCGTGGCCGGAGTAGCGCAGCACCTTGGCGTTGGTCAGGATCGCCGAATCAAGCCCTTCCACGTCGTCACGTTCGTACACCATTGACCGCCACCAGGCGGCTTTGAGGTTGTTCTTCAGTTCGACGCCGAGCGGCCCGTAGTCGTATACGCCCTGCAGGCCACCGTAGATTTCGCTGGCCTGGTAGACGAATCCGCGACGCTTGCAGAGCGCGACCAACTCTTCCATCGACTGGGCGGGCATGGTGGTTCTTTCGGTGTTGACGGGTGTTAAGCGGTGGCCCCGGCTTGCGCGAGCGAAGACTCGCACCGGGATTCAAAGTCCGTTGAATCCTGCCACCCCGTCTCGTCGATATCCAATCGGTCGAGGAGCCCTCGCCACCAGTCGGCGTTGTCGCGGTACCAGTGGACGGTAGCCCTAAAGCCCTCGTCGAAGTCGATGCGAGGCTGCCATCCCAGTTCCGCGCGGATCTTCGACGAGTCGAGGAGGTAGCGCCGGTCGTGGCCGGGACGGTCCGGCACGTAGGTTTTCAACGCGCGGTCCCCTTTGAGGATGTCGAGAACCCGGTCGGCGATGCCCTCGATGTCCACCTCGACCCCGCTGCCGACGTTGTATGTCTCGCCGAGCCGGCCTCGCTCGATGATGGTCTCGATGGCCCGGCAGTGATCATCCACATGCAGCCACTCGCGCCGGTTGCGACTGCTGCGGTAGAGGGTCAACGGCTTGCCGTTCAGGACGCTTACCACGAAGTGCGGGATCACCTTTTCGGGGAACTGGTAGGGACCGTAGTTGTTCGCGCAGTTCGATATCGTCACCGGCAGGCCGTAGGTCGCGGCGAACGCGTTCACCGCCAGGTCGGCGGCGGCCTTCGACGCGTTGTACGGTGTCTTCGGCACCAACGGCGACGACTCCCGGAACGCATGGTCCGCATCGAGCGGGAGATCCCCGTAGACCTCGCAGGTCGAGACGTGGTGGAAGCGGCTGACACCCGCTTCGAGCGCCGCCGTCATGAGTTGAACGGTACCTACGACATTGGTCTCGAAGAAGGCTTCCGGCTGGACGACCGCGCGGCTGTTGTGGGACTCGGCGGCGAAGTTCACGACCGCATCCACGGCATGCCCGCGCAGGGTTGACAGAACCCGTTCGCGATCGCGTATGTCGCCGTGCACGAACACGTAGCGACTGCCCTCGCGGGCGGCCACATCGTCGAGGCTTGTGGAGTTGGCGGCATAGGTGAGCACGTCGTAGTTCACGACCCGGTCGTTCGCGTGATGGGCAAGCCAGTGCCGAACGAAATTCGAGCCGATGAAACCGGCACCGCCGGTGACGAGGATCGTGGACACGCTGCCTTCGGGTCGGATGTGGGGGAAGCGCATTCTACTTGAGTGCAACGCCGGAGCTACAGCCGCGGTCGGGCACGATGCGCGGGAGATCTCGATGTGCTACGGCCATCTCGAAGTCGACGAACCCGGCGGGCGTCGTCGTCGACGAACTACCCCATGGCGGTGGCACAATTCCGCGGACGGTCGCACACTTCACGGATTGAATCCGTCCTGAGCGACACCACTAGGCTTCAAGCCGGGGAGACAACGATGGCGCAAGCGGCAAAGTCGGGGATGTTGGCGAAGTTCGTGCTCTTCGTTGGCCTGATCGCGTTGGCCGCGCTCCCGATCGGGGCCTTGGGACACCGTTTCGGGCTGTTGGAGCTAGCCATCGGTTCGGCGCTCGTGTTCAGCGGCATCGTGCTCGCGACGATCGTCCTGGTACTCGGTGTCGCAGCATTGATTTTCGCCTACACGCGCCGCCGGCGGGCCGATCGCACGCCGGCGTTGATCGGCCTCGCGGCGAGCGTCGTGGTGCTTGTCGTGACCGCGCCCTACTACGTGGCCCTTTCGTTGCCGATGACCAACGACGTGACGACGGATCGGGACGATCCGCCGGTGTTCGAGGAGGCTGCGGCAGAGAGCGCCCCGGGCGCGAACCTGCTCGACTACACCGAGACGGAAGCGCAGGTGCAGGCGGAAGGCTATCCGGATTTGGTCGGCATTCGGGAATCGGGTGGTGCCGATGCGAGTTTCGGCAAGGCCGTCGACGTCGCCCGGGCACTCGGCTGGGACGTCGTCAGCGAGAACGCGGGTACCGGACTCATCGAGGCGACGGCCACGACATTCTGGTTCGGCTTTCGGGACGACGTGGCGATCCGTGTTCGTCGCGAGAATAGCGAGACTGTCGTCGACTTGCGGTCGGCTTCGCGGGTCGGCCTGCACGATCTCGGTGCAAATGCCGAGCGGATCCGGGCGTTTGTCGAACTCTGGAACGACTCCTAGGGGCCTCGCTCTCCGGGCGGCTTGCACGGGTCTCGAGGCGGACGTTCGCTCGTGTCTTCGTGGAGCAGTGCGAATGCCGGCGCGCCGCGGCCTACGCCGGCGACCGACGTCAGGTTCGGGTTGTAGAACGGATCCCGGGGCAGCGTGGCTTGGACGAGGCTCCCAAGGCGGTGCCCGTCGGTGCCGTGCGAACGCCGTCCGATGGTTGCCGACTCGTAGTGGTGGAGTACGACATCGCCTGCGTAGACGTTGACCAGTCCCGCGGCATGGGCGCGTAGGCAGAACTCCACGTCGCCCGCCAGGGCAAGGCCTTCGTCGAACGTGCCGATGGTCTCAAGGGTCTTGCGGCTGGCCGCAAGGCAAGCACCGGTGACCGCCGCGACGTTGCGTGGCAGCCGGGGCGATACGAAGGCGTGGTCGTCGAAGTCCGGTGCCGTTCCCCGGTAGATCGGATCGGCGTGGTCGCCGTATCCGACGACCAGGCCGGCGTGCTGAACGCTACCGTCCGCGAAGAGCAGGAGCGGACCCACGGCGCCGGTGTCGCGCCGCAACGCGTATTCCGCGAGGCGGTCCAGCCAGCCGTCTTCGATCGCCAACGTGTCGTTGTTGAGGAACACGAAGACATCGCCCCTACCGGCGGCGACGCCGAGGTTGTTCAGCCGAGACCAGTTGAATTCGCCTTGGTCGCTCAGTACGCGCAGGGAGGCGTGGCGCTGTTGCGCCTCGTCAAACCACGCGCGCGTGGCGGGTTCGGATGAACCGTTGTCGAGGACTAGGACGTCGAGGCGGGCCCCGTCGCTAGTTGCGTAGAGACTGCCTACGCAAGGTTCGAGCAGGTCGAGTCGGTCGCGCGTAGGGATGACCACCGAGATGGTCGCGTTTGTCGGTGAGCCGAACCGGCACCGCCACCGTATCGGTGTCCTTCGCCCGGCCGGGAGGGATTCAACGCCGGCACCGGCGCCGTAGCGCCCGCGCAGGAACCGAGCGAGGAATGCCGGCGGGGTTTCGTGGTGCCGCCGCCGTGTATTCGTGTGGCAGAGAACCATCGGCAGGTGCACGATCCGCGACGTGACCGGCAACCAGCGAAGCAGCGCCCCGTGTGGATCGTCGAAGTTCCACGGCGGTGCCCGGTCTAGGAAGTTGCGGGAAACCGCGATGCAATCCGACAGGTAGTCCCGGTAGAGAAACAGGTCGAGCGAGAAGTCGGGCTTGTAGGACGGTCGACAACGCCGCCGTGACGCATCGAGGTGGTCCGCGTCGCCGTAGACGATCTCCGCCCCGTCGGCGAGAGCCCTGGCCATGGGATCCAGCGCGTTGTCGTGCAGACGCGAGCCGGGGCCGAGAAAGACCACGCCCGTGCAGTCTCCGGCGAGCCGTTCGAGGTCGCCCGGCGAGGCGACCACGGCAAGCTGCGTGCCCGCGTCGGACTCGACGTACGGCTCGTTTCCGACCAGCCACTGGCGATACCAACGGTCGCGCCGCCGCCCACCGGTGGCAACCAGACCGATCAAGGTGCCGTAGATTTTGCGCCAGCCGTGCCCTCGCGCCCGTTTCAGTTGTCGGCCAAGGCCCCGCCATCCCCCTGCGGCGCGCACCGCACAGCGGATGTTGAGGGCCACTCGGCAGACCCGGACCATCCGTCGCCACGCTCGTCGGGTGTTCAATGGCGGGCCTTGTCGTACACCGCCAGTAGGCGTTCGAGGTGGCGAGCGGGTGATCGGTGTCCCGCGAGTAGTTCGTAACCGGCGGCGCCGAGTTTTGCGGCCAGACCCTGATCGGTGAGCAGGAGGCGAAGCCTTTCGGCCAGGCCGGCAATGTCGCCGCGGTCGAAGAGGAAGCCGGTCCGCCCGTCTTCCACCAGTTCCGGCAGGCCCCCGACTCGGCTTGCGACGACGGCACGTCCGTAGGCCGATGCCTCGATGGCGACCAGCGGAGCGTTCTCCAACCAAAGGCTCGGTAGCACGACCGCCCGGGCTTGTCGGTAGATACCGGCGAGTTCGTCCGGCGAACGCTGACCCAGGAACCGCACCTGGCAGAGGCCGTATTCCACG
>JAPPKV010000176.1 GCA_028819775.1 Gammaproteobacteria bacterium
TACTACGTGGGCGACGGCGCGCAGGAAAACATCGGCTTTGGCGGCGACTACGACGAGCCCGATCAACGCAGTATCTCGCCGCAGCTCAGGTTCAAGACCGATCGCCTGGACATCAACCTCCGCTATGGCTACGTGGAGGACACGGGTGCACCGCGCACCCCGATCTCCATTTCGGATCGCGTTCGCGACGTCGAGTGCGCCGAATTTCCCGGGCTGACGTATTCCGCCCTGATCGATGGGTGCCATCCCAACAACTGGTACCTGTATGAAGGCTCCGTGCCGTCGATCGACCCCAACTGTCCGCCGAACGTGGTGGGGTTTAAGTGCGGCAAGTTGAAGAACATCACCAATGTCAACGCGCCGGGCATACAGGACAGCCACCGCGAAACGGTAATCGCCTATGCCATGTTCGATCTCACGGAGACGCTGACGCTGCGCTACAACTTCGGTTGGGCGGACATTGTTCAAAGCAGCAGTCGCGACGCCGACAATACCAACAGAGTCAGTAGTGCGGATGACATTACCTTGGCGAGCGACGGCCTGGTGCCGTTTGAAAACGAGCGATCGCAGAAGAATTTTCCGTACAAGGAGACCTCACACGAGTTGCAGCTGTTGTCGAACTTCGACGGCCCGTTCAATTTCGTAAGCGGCGTCTTTTACTACGACGTCGAAAACGCGTGGGACATGGAGATCGACAGTTTCAGCACGACTTTCCGCTTTCTCAACGCCGACGAGGCGGCCCAGGCCGTGGGCTTCGGCGGGTGCCAGGAGATGCTCGAGCTCTTCGGGTTGGGGATAGAGTCGAGACTACCAGATCTGTATTTCACTTGTCCGCCGGGCAGCGATCACACCCATGCGTTTGAACTCCTATCGCGTCATACGTCGGAAACCCGTGCGGCGTTCTTCAGCGCTGATTACCGCATCGATGAGCATTGGCTCGTGTCGGGCGGTCTGCGTTATTCAAAGGACACGAAAGACAGGCCTGGTTTCGATGGGTCTACGACCATCGGTATTGCCGGTGTACCCGTACTGGTCTTTTTCGACATCTCCAATTTGTTCGGCCATTTGCAGCCCGGTGAAAAGGTTAGCTGGGACAAGACCATCGGTCATATCGGTGTCGAGTACACGCCGGTTGAGAACAGGCTGTTCTATGGCCGCCTCTCCACCGGCTACCGCGCCGGCTCGTTCAACTACGACGAAGGATCGCCGAACACGCCACCGGTACCCACCGATCCCGTCGAAGAAGAGACCAACATAAACTATGAACTGGGTGTCAAGGGAATATTCGCGGACGATCGGTTGCGGTTAACGGCGGCCGTGTACTACAGCGACATCGAGAACTACCAGATTCTCTTGACGCAGGAGGTGCCACCTGGCTTCTTGCAGCCCCACCACATCTCCCCAAATACCGAGTACACCGCCAACGTGGACGGGACGAAGCTCTCGGGCTTTGAGCTCAGCGCCGAGTATCGGCTCAACGAGCAGTGGCGCGTGGACGGTTACTACAACTTCCAGGACTCCAGTCTCGGCCCGCATTCGGCCGCCATCCGCGGCAATCCGGACAACGATTTCCTGATTCACGAATACGTGACCCTTGCCGGTGAGCCCATGTCTCGTCCCTATCCGGCGCCGGAGGATGTAACCGGCAATCGACTGCCCATGCAACCGACGCACAAGGCGGCACTGACGCTCGTGCACGAGCGACCGCTCACCGCTGGGGGACGGTTGCAGTTGCTCTCGACCTTGAGCTATACCGGTTCGCGTTATCCCGATATCGGTAACCTCGATTTCTACAAGATGCCGGCGTATGAACGCTGGGACGTCCGCGCGAGGTGGACCTCGGCGAACGATGCCTGGTCGGTGACCGCGTACGTGCAGAACCTGACCGATGAAATCGGCCTCGTGCAGTTCGTCCCCGTGTCGTACCACGAAGGCCGCGAATCGCAGACAATGGGAACGCTCACCGATCCGCGACGGTTCGGGCTGCTCCTCCGCTGGCAGCCGCGGTTCTGAGCTTTGAACCCGGGCTACCCCCACCCGATCGGGCGGGGGTAGCCCCGGCGAGATCCGCAATCTGCGTTCTTGCCACGCTGCTCTTGCTGGGTCCGGCGAGTCACGCCGATCCAGCGCCGCTCGAGTTCCAGCACGGCGTGTCGATTCTCCACGAATTGAAATATCCCCCCGACTTCCGACACTTCGCGTTCGTCAATCCCGACGCGCCGAAAGGCGGCACGCTGGTCATGCCCTCCATGACCGACTTCAACACGCTCTCGCCGCTGTTGAATCCCCAGCGCGCACCGGGATTGAACTGGGTCTACGAGACCTTGCTGCTGCGCGCGGGCGATGAACCTGCGGCGTACTACGGCAGCCTGGCCGAGCAGGTCGCGCTCGGCGCCGATCGCCGGTCGATCGTTTTTCGTCTGCACCCCGGAGCGCGTTGGCACGATGGGTTGCCCATCACATCGAACGACGTCAAGTTCACCTTCGACGCCATCAAGGCCGACGACACCAGCTCGACCATTCGCATGGCGTCGCCGTGGTTCGAGTCGGTCGACATCGTCGACGATCGGGAGTTCGTGATTCGAACGAAGGCGGATCCCAGCTTGAGCCTCACGCCGCTCGCCGCCTACATTCCCATACTGCCCGCGCACTACTGGGCGGACAAGGATCCCACCATCGCTACCCTCACGCCGCCCCTGGGCAGCGGTCCGTACCGGATCGCGGCGGTCGAAAAGGGGCGTTTCGTTCGCTACGAACGCGTACGCGACTACTGGGGCCGCGACATTCCCGTCAATCGGGGCAGGTTCAACTTCGACACGATTCTCTACGACGTCTACCGCGACGCAACGGTGGCGCGCGAAGCGCTGCGAAAGGGGCTGTTAGACGTTTGGTTGCAGTGGGGGCACGACATCCTGGCCTTCGACACCCCGGCCCGCGACAAGGGCTGGCTGGTGCAGGGCAAGCGGCGCTACCGGATGGACATCGGCGCGCGGTTCTGGTTGATCCTGAACAACCGCCGCCATCCTTTCGACGATGCACGGGTGCGGGAGGCCCTTTCCCTGACGTTCGATTTCGAGTGGCAGAATCGTGCGCTGTTTGCCGGTCGCCTGACCCGCGCCGACAGCTACTTTCAGAACTCGGTGTTTGCCGCCACGGGCTTGCCGAGCGAGTCTGAGCTTAGGCTCCTCGAGCCCTTTCGCGATCGGATACCCGAGCGAGTGTTTACCGAGGCCTTTCGATTTCCGCGCACGAGTGGCGTCGGTCGCAATCGTCCGGGTCTAGTGCGGGCGCAAGCGCTCTTGGCGGAGGCAGGCTGGCAGATGCGCGACGGCGTCCTCATCGGCACGGGAGGCGAACCCTTCACGATCGAGTTTCTGTCGCGCGTGCCGGCGGAGCAACGCAGGTTGTTGCCGTACGTCGACGCGCTGACCGCGCTCGGTATCGAGAGTCGAGTCAGGATGGTCGAGGGTGCCCAGTACGCCAACCGGCTGAGAAACCGAGACTACGACGCATTCATCAGGATCGGCGACTTCGGGTTGCCGCCCTGGGAGCTGCACCTGGCTTTTCATTCCCAAGCGGTCGATGCGCCGCTTTCGTTCAACCACGCGGGGATCAGTCATCCGGCGGTCGACGCCCTGGTCGATGCGGCGAAGGCGGCATCGACCCTTGATTCGATGGCCGCGGCGTGTCGAGCCCTCGACCGCGTGCTACTGTGGAGCTTCTATCAGATCCCGCTGGATGCGGTGGACGACCCGCACCTCGTCTACTGGGACAAGTTCGGCCGGCCGCAGCGGGAGGCCGAGGCGACGTATTTGTCGCCGTTTCCGGATGGCTGGTGGTACGACCCCGTCAAGGCCGATCGCATCGAGATTGCAAATTGAGGTGCACATGCGTATGGCAACCAACTCGCGGCTACTGCAATGCATCGCTTTCTTGAACGTCGCTACGGCGCTTTTAGTTACAGCATCCCCCGAACCGAGGTACGAACACGGCATCTCGTTCTTCCACGAACTAAAATACCCCGCAAATTTTACGCATTTCGATTACATTAATCCCGACGCGCCCAAGGGGGGCGTACTGGTCCAATCGACACAGAATGAATTCAATACCCTGACTCTGATCGCGGACAATTTAGTGGCAGCGCCAGGCGTGAGTTTGCTCTACGACTCCCTAGTGTCGAACCGCGCCGAAGAGATGAGCAGCTTCTATGGCCGACTGGCAGATGGACTGAGCATTTCCGACGACAAACGCACCCTCTTTGTTCGCTTGCATCCAGAAGCGCGGTGGCACGACGGGATGCCGATCACTGCCCGGGATGTGAAGTTCACCCTCGAGCTTGTTCAATCCAGCATATGGCTTCGCGGATTTCTCTCGTGGTTGCAATCCGTAGAAATCTTAAGCGACCGTGAAATAGCCTTGCGGCTTGCGAGCGAGCTGACCGTATCCAACATCTTCCCCTTAAGTTGGTTTCCCATCATGCCAGCCCACTACTGGGAAGGGCGGGACCCGACCCGGGCCTCGCTGGAACCGCCACTGGGCAGCGGTCCCTACCGGGTCGCCAAGGTCAGGCAGGGTCGTTACATCCGCTACGAACGGGTTCCGGAATACTGGGGACGAGACCTCCCCGTCAACAAGGGCCGCTTCAACTTCGATGAGATCCGGCACGAAGTGTATAGGGATGCGACCGTCGCCCGGGAGGCGTTTCGCAAGGGATTGTTCGACACCTGGATCGAACGGGACATGCGCTACTGGGCAACAGGGTATGACATTCCCGCCCGGGACAAGGGCTGGCTGGTGATGGACCATCTCGACGAACGCTCGGAAATCGGTATCAATCGGGTCATCGCCCTGAACAACCGTCGGGACCGGTTCAAGGACCCGCGGGTTCGGGAAGCGTTGACGCTCGCCGTGGACTTTGAATGGGAGAACCGCGTACTTCGTTTTGGCCTGCTCGAACGGGCACTCAGCAATTTTTCCGGGGAGCCAACGCTCGAGGCGCGCGGACTACCCGGCGAGGGTGAGCTTGCGTTGCTGGCGCCGTTTCGCGATCAACTGCCCAAAAGGCTCTTTAGCCAGGCCCTCGAATTCCCGCAGTCCACCGGCAGCGGCCGCAATCGCGCCTCCCTCGAACGGGCCCGAGAACTGCTGGCACAGGCCGGGTGGCATATTGCGGATGGCGTGCTGGTCAACAGCGCCGATGAGCCTTTCGAGATTGAATTCCTGTCGGTGGATGGCGCAGAGCAGCGTACTCTCCTGCCTTACCTCAGCACCCTAAAGCTGCTTGGCATCACCGGTAGGATACGGCTGGTGGAGGCCGCGCAGTTCGCAAATCTGAACCGGAAATTCGATTACGACGCGAGGATCATTCGGAGCGACATCCTCGCACCGCCGATCGTATTCCTGTCCATGTTTTTTCACTCTCAATCGGCGTCCGAGCCCCTTAGTCACAACATAGCCGGGATCGCGGATCCCGTGGTCGACGCGTTGATCGCCAAGGCAGTCAAGGTGACGACCGTGGAGGAAATGGCAATCGCCTGCCGTGCCCTGGATAGGGTACTACTCTGGAGGTTCTACCAGATTCCCCTCGATGCGATTGCGCCCCTTCGCATTGTCTATTGGAACAAATTCGGTCGACCGGAACGGGAAGATCTGGCGGTCTATAGACCTCCGTTTCCCGATGGTTGGTGGTACGACGAAGACAAAGCCACGCGGATCGTCTTGGATCGCTAAGAGGCATTGCCAGCGCCTGTCACTGACCAGCAACGGCAACGTGATGGTTGCCCTGAAGACACCCTATCCGGTGGCCCCCTCTCGGACCGTCGCCGCAGCATGACGACCTGACGGCGGATGTTCGAATGGAGAGGCGGTGGGTGGTTCGAGAGGCGGCCTAGCCGTCGGGTCACGCATAGGGCTATATTGCGGGTGGATCCAAGGAGAGCTCTTAGGGAGGATTGATGTTGGCAGGTGAAAATTCTCGTCGTTGTGTATCGACGCAAGTTCCCATGCGCCGAGTAGCCGGGCTGGCGTTGACCGTGGCCGGCACGTGCTTCGCGCTGGGCGGCTCGCCAGCCGTAGGGGAAGAGGAATCCGAAGATCAGGAGCCCGACGGGTTCATGCTCGAAGAGGTCATCGTGACCGCTGATAGGAAGGAACAGTCGTTGCTGGACACTCCCGTCTCGGTGACCGCCTTCGACAGCGATGCGATCGAGGACTACCAGATCACCAGCAACAAGGATCTGGAGGTCCGGGTACCCGGGCTGCAGTTCGGACTGGACAGCCCGGCAACGATCCGCGGCATGGGTTCGCTCTACCGCGGCCTCGCCGGCGACGTCGCGGTGGCGCAGTACTCGAACGATCTCTACTTCGACGAGCCCTACGGCGTCGTCAGTTCGCTCTACGACATCGACCGCGTGGAGGTGCTGCGGGGGCCGCAAGGGACGTTGTACGGGCGCAACTCCATCGGCGGCGCCATCAACTACATCAACAAGCGGCCGGAATGGGAGTTCGGCGCCGGCACCACGGCGGAACTTTCGTCCCTCAATGGCCGCCGCCTGAATGGCTTCGTCACCGGCCCCATCAATGACAACGTGGCATACCGATTCACCGTCGAGTGGCAGGAGACGGACGGCAACCAGGAGAACATCAGCGGCCCCGACCTCGGCGCCAAGGGGGACTACAACTTGAGCCCGCAGCTTGCCTTCCAGCATGGTCCGGTGACGTTGAACCTTCGCTACAGCTCGTTCGAACAGGACGCCAAGAGCGAAGTCCGGGTGCCGGTCCGCTACCCGTCCACCCAGGTAGAGTTTCATCCCAATCCCGTCGATGGCAGGCCGAGCCCCGCGCGCAACAACTACTACATGTACCCGAGGTCGCGGCCGCCCGCGACCGGCGGGAGGGATCTCGCCAACAAGGTGGACATGAACCGACAAGGCTCCACCGACGTGTCCCGGGACGCCGTCACGCTGCACGCGACCTACGAGCTAACGGACAACCTGAGCGTCAAGTACATCCTCGGCGACTCGGACCTCACGCTCGGACTTCTGGGACAGGACTTCGACGGCACGAGTCTTGTGGGCAGCGACGCGGACCCGTTCCTGTCGTCCAACGCCATGCGACCGTTCCCCGACATCGCCATCGACTTCGTGTACGACGTCCTGCTCACCACCCACGAGTTGCAGGTGGCTTTCGATACGGAACGGTTGAGCGCCATCGCGGGCGCGTACTACCTGGACCAGGAATACGAGAGCAACATCAACATCTTCGACTACGCCAACCGGGCGGTTCATACCAATACCGACGACCTGTGGCGGGCGACCTTCGGCTTTGGATTCACCGACATCTTCGGCGAACGACTCGTCCTCGGCGACGATCGCTGGATTTCGCCCCACGTTCCGGACGGGTCCAGCCAGTGGTATTTCGCACCCACGGTTAGAACGGTCGAGTCGTGGGCCGTCTTCAGCCAGGCCACCTACGAATTCAACGCCGCGTGGCGCGTTACCGCCGGACTGCGCTACACGGAGGACGAAAAGAGGATCGTTCAGGACGAGGATCACGTGGTGATCGGCGAGTTCGACCCGCTCGGGGCGCTTCTCGGCGACGGCTCGGACTTCACGCGCACGGCGCCCGCGGTTTTCAACCGGATCACGCCACTGCTCGTGCAGAACTTCGACAAGGTCACCGGCAACGTGTCCATCGAACACACCACGGCTCGCGGCGAGTTGATCTACGGTCGGATCTCCACCGGGTACCGCTCCGGGGGGCCGGTGATCGACCGGCCACCGCCATTCGACCGCTACGACGACGAGAACCTGATCTCCTACGAGGCGGGCTACAAGGGCGACTTGTTCGAGGACCGGGTGCGACTGTTGGTTTCCGGATTCCTCTACGACTTCGGCAACTACCAGCAGATCATCCGGCTGCGCGAACTGCAGCCGGTGCCTAGGAACTTCACGGTCATCGACAACCTGCCCGACACCACGATGCAGGGCGTCGAGATCGAAGCGACGTTCAACATTTCCGAGAACGCGAGACTTAGCGGTTTCTACGCCTACCAGACGTCGTCGCTCGGCCCGATCATGATCCCCGACCGGCTCGACCCCAACCAGGAGTTCGATCGGGTGGACTATGTCAGCCCGACGACCGGACAGCCGGCCGTCGCATACCTGGAACGGCCCGTCGATCTCGAGGGCAACGACCTACCCAACATGCCGAACCACAAGTGGTCGGTGACCGCCGACTACGCCCACCCCCTCGGCAATGGCGGCCAATTGCTCTTCAGCACCAGCTACTCGTTCACGGGCGAACGGTTCAACCGCATCCACAACATCCCCTACGACGTGCTGGACAGTTTCACCCGCTGGGACGGCAGCGTGACCTGGGTCCCGGCCGCCGGGAATCGCTCGTTGACCTTCTTCGTGGAGAACATCAACGACCGGATCGGCATCATGGAGTTGGAGTCGAACGGCTGGAGCGACGGCTACTACCAAGACGCCACCCTGACCGACCCGCAGTTCATGGGCTTGGTGTTCCGGTGGGAAATGGAATAGTCCGGGAAATACGGGAAAGGTAATGGGCACCCATCCGATCCTGCTCGGCGACGAGCAGGTGCGGCGCTACGTGGCGGACGGCTTCCTCGCCTTCGACACGGGGCTCGAACCGGGCTTCCACGACGCGGTCGCCGCCGAACTCGCGGTGAGCATGAACGAGGGGTCGGCGTTGCTGGGCGACAACCTGCTGCCCCGGATCCCGATGCTCGGCGACCTCCTGGACTCGCCCGCCGTGGACGGCGCGATGAAGAGCCTCCTCGGCGAGGACTACGCCTGGGCGCCGCACCGCTTTCCCCACAACAGCGAACCCTTGGCGGCTGCCGACCGATCCGACGACTTCGATCCCTTCCTGAACAACGCTCGGATGGGACCCGGGTCGATCTCCGGTTCCGGCTGGCATCAGGACGGCCACTCGAAGGCAGGCCGCAGCCGTTGGCATACGTTCCGCGCCGCGAACCTGTTCTATTTTCCGCAGGACACACCGCTCGCAAAGGGACCGACCCGGTTGCTCGCGGGCAGCCACCTCTACGCGAACATCACCCTGGCAACGCCGGATCAGGTCGTGTTGCGCGATATTCCCAAAGGCACGGCGATCATCGCGGACTTCGACGTCGGCCACGCCGGCACGCCGAACCGAACCGACGCCACACGCTACATGCTGAAGTTCGTGGTGCTGCGCATGCAGAGCCCGACCCGGCCGACCTGGGATCACCACGACCCGGCGTGGCGAACACCCAACGGCTTGTTCACGCCCCACGATCTGCCCGAAGCATGGACATCGCTCTGGAACTGGCTGCGCGGCGCGCCGCGCAACGAAGGCGTTTCCGCGTCACCCGACGAACTCCCGCGATTGCTCGACGAGATGCGCGCACGAAACCCGCAGCAGCGGCTAGCGGCGATGTACCAACTCGCAGCCATGGGCGATACGGCCGTCCGCCCAATGATCGACGCGCTCCTGGCAACAGCAGGCCTCGACCGCCACGTCGCGCCCACCCCCGATGACATGGGCTACTACGGGAAGTCCGAGGATCATCTGGAGCGCAAGTTCTCGCCCCGGCAGTTCGTTCCGGAAGACGCTGCGGTGGTGCTCGGCGCCATCGGAGCACCAGCCGTCGAACCCCTCGCCGCGCTGCTCGATCACGAAGATCCGTGGATGAGGATCAATGCCGCCTACGCGTTGGGCGAAGCCGGACCGGCCGCTGCAGGGAGCCATGCCGATCGTATCGGCGAACTGCTCGACGATCATCTCGCGGCGGTGGCGCAGGCCGCCACGG
Source organism: Gammaproteobacteria bacterium (assembly GCA_028819775.1). The sequence goes on from JAPPKV010000176.1 coordinate 9,821, forward strand.
ATGCCCTGTGCACCCTGCCCTGTTTCGGATCGCCCACCGTGGCCCGTCTGCATCGCGTACTGGCCCACGACCTCGACGACGGCGAAGAGCCCGCGATGGGCGAACCCAGTCTCGGCGGCCGGTGGACCAGGCAGAACCATCTGCGCTATCTGGCTTCGTTGGCCCTCCTTGCACGCGTCACGGGCTCGGATCCGCCCGACGGGTTGGAGCAGGCGTTCATCGCGGGCCTCGACGACGAGACGGGCTATACGCAGGCGATCGCCTGCCAGGGCCTCGAACGGCTTGGGACACGAACCGGGCTCAAGGCAGCCGTTCGCCACCTGCAAACGAGACGCTGGGACCCCAATCACATTCGACTGGCCGAAGGTCCGCCCCGCCGCGCAGTCCGCGCGTAGGGGCGACGTTTGCCGTCGTCCGAAAATCGGGACGCCACGAGGGCGTCCCCTACGGGTCTAATGCCCATTGAGCGTTTCGGCCTGGGTGCCGCGCTCTGGCGCACTAGGCGCTACATCCTGCCCGAACTCAAGCACTTCATCGTGTTCGCGGTGTTGTCGGGCGTCGCCATGCTGCTCGAACTCGCCTCGACGCTCGTGTTCTTCGATCTCCTGACCAACAAGGTGTTCCTGGGCGACCCCTTGTCCCGCACGCAGGCAAGCCTGCTTGGTCTCGACCCCGCGCGGTTCGTCGACATCGAAACCCTAGACGAGGGGGCGCGGTTCACGCTGCGAACGGTGTTCCTCGTGGTCGCGGGCGCCCTGATGGCCACCGGGTTCCTGCTCGGCACCGGACTGGGCTACTACCTCACCTGGATCCTGCAACGGGTCAACCAGCACCTTCGTCTGGCCATGATGGATCGCGCCGTGCACCTGTCTCTGCGCTATCACGACGAGGCGCCCGTGGGCGATGCGATCTACCGCGTCTACCAAGACAGCGCGATGGTGACCACCGTGGTCCAGAACGCGTTGATCCAACCGGTCACGGCACTCGCCAACCTCGGCATCGCCCTTGTCGCGATCGGCTTCTTCGAGCCGTACCTCGGCTTGCTGTTCCTGATCGCGGCCATCCCCTCGATCCTCGCGGCCCGCGCCTTCACGCCTCGCCTCCGCGACACAAGCGCACGCTCGAGGCTAGCCAACAGCGCCCTGACCTCGCACATCCAAGAGAGCGTCAACGGGGTGCGCGTGCTCAAGGCCCAGCAAGCGGAGGACGCCGCCTTCAACACGTTTCGCCAGCGCTCACACCGAGCGCTCGACCGCGCCTACGAGTTGCGTCGGCGCATCGCCGTACTGAACCTCCTGGTGTTCCTCTTCACGGCTGCCGCGGTCATTGGAGCGGACTACCTGATGACGCAATGGGTGTGGGCCGAGGCGCCGACATTCGGCCACGGCCTAGTGGCTGTTGTGGGTTTCGCCGTGTGGAATCTCGGTGCGTTCCAGGCCGCCCGCGACCGGAACATCGCCATCGGCGGTGTCAGCGTAGCGCTCGCGAACCTCTGGAGCCTGCTGCAGGACATCGGCACCGGGCTCAAGCGGGCGTTCTTCCTCCTCGACCTCGAACCCGAGGTGCAGGACCAACCGGGCGCCAAGCCGTTGCCCCAAGTCCGGGAAGGCGTCTCCTTCGCCCATGTCGACTTCGCCTACCGGGCGGATGTGCCCGTCATCCGCGATGCCACGTTCACCGCTCGAGTCGGAACCGTCACGGCCATCGTGGGTGCCTCCGGGGCGGGAAAGTCCACGTTGATGAGCCTGCTGCTACGGCTCTACGACGTGGACCGCGGCGAAATCCGCATCGACGGAGAGGACGTTCGAAACATCCGGGTTGGTTCGCTACGGGACGGCATCGGCATCGTCCTACAAGAAAATGCCCTATTCCCGACCAGCATCGCCGACAACATCCGCTTCGCGTCTCCCGACGCCGACAACGCATCGGTGCGAGCGGCTGCGGTCACGGCTTGCGCCGACGAGTTCATCGAGACCTTGCCAGGACGCTACTCAACCGAACTCGGCGAGCGGGGTGCCAAACTCTCGACGGGTCAGCGGCAACGGATTTCCATCGCCCGGGCTGTGGCGAAGGGTGCGCCGATCCTGATCCTCGACGAACCCACCGCATCACTCGACGTGGATACCGAGCGAGACGTGCTCGAACGCCTAACCGAATGGGGCCGTGACAAGGTCATTTTTCTCATCACCCACAGGATCCGCACGATCCGGCGGGCCCACCAAGTGCTCTTCATCGAGCAGGGTGCGGTTGTCGAGCAAGGCAGCCACGAAGCGTTGATGAACCATCCAGACGGGCGATACCGGGCATTCGCGAGCGGCGAGAGCCTTGCCGCGATCAACAGCACCCATGCCTGACCCGACGCGGCAACCTCCCGGTCGGTCGTACGACGATGTCGTCGACGTCCACACGGACCTCACCGCTGCGGACGTGTTTCGCATCCTGGGGCGGTGCCTGGTCTACATCCGCCCGCATTGGCGACTGTTCGCACTCAAGTTCGGCCTGATGCTCGGCAGTTTCGCCCCACTCCTCGTGGTGCCCTGGCCGATCAAGATTCTCGTCGACCACGTGGTGCTCCAGCATCCGCTTGCCGAGTCGACGATCCGCTTCCCACCGTTCTTCGAGCCGTTCGTCACCGCCGTCGCGGGTCTCGACTCGTCCGGCTTGCTCCTGGCCACGCTGGCGCTCCTAGGCGGGCTGGTAGTCCTGTTCGGGGCGGGCACGGGAGACCCCCGGGGCAACCTGGCGTTCCTGGCACAAGGCCAGGACACGGCAACCCAGAGCGAGAACCTCATCAGCGCGGGCTGGTCCATGGCGGGCGGCGCCTGGGGCTTGGCCGACCTCTTGTGCAACATCCGGCTGGTGCAGCGGGTAACCGACTCCTTTCGTACGCACCTGTTCCACCGCCTGATACGCCTTCCGATGCCCGTGCTCGACGACCAGCGCATTGGCGACAGCATCTACCGGACCATGTACGACGCGCCATCGATCCAGGGCATCTGTTTCGACATCACGCTCATGCCGGTGGTGTCGATCCTCGGTGCCGCCGTTTCGGTCTACGTGATGCACTACAGCTTCGGCCACATCATCCCGGAGCTGATCTGGCTGGCGATGGCCACGATGCCCTTGGCGCTCCTGTTCACCGCGCCGTTGGCGGGGCTCGCCCGCCGGGCAAGCCAGGCGAGCCGCAGTTCGGGCACCGCGACCACCAACCGCATCGAGGAGAACACCGCCAACATGATCGCCGTGCAAAGTCACGGGGCCGAGGACAAGCAGCGCGAGGAATTCTCCGGCGCGAGCGCCGACTCGTTCCGCCGCTATCGGCACGTGGTCGCGGTGGGTATCGCCATCGACGTGGCGTCCTCCCTAGCGCTCCTCGGGGTGGGCGTCTGGACGTTCCTGCTGGTGACCGAGGAGATCATCGGCGGCAAGTTGCTGCCGGGCGATTTCATCGTCGTGCTCGGACTGTTCTTCACGGTGGCGGGCGCGTCGATCACATTCGGACGGCTATGGGTGGACTTCCAGAACAACGCGGCAGGCGTGCGCCGGGTGTTCTTCTTCATCGACCT
>JAPPKV010000230.1:0-5067 GCA_028819775.1 Gammaproteobacteria bacterium
TGGTCCGCGCCACGTCCGGGCCTCTGCCGGCGCCCGGCGAGACCAGCGCAAGGAGTCGGGCCTTGCAGCCGTCCGACAGACAGCCGGGGCGAAACGACGGTGGGTGTCCCGTTGCGATCTCCCCCCTTGCGATCGCGTTGCGGTCCGCGCGACGGCTGGGCCACTGCCGGCACCCGGCGAGACCAGCGCAAGGCGTCGGACCTTGCAGCCGTCCGACAGACAACCGGTGGGAAGCGACGGTGGGTGTCCCCTTGCGATCGCCAGGTGGGAAGCGACGGTGGGTGTCCCCTTGCGATCGCCCCCTTGCGATCGCCCCCCTGCGATCGCCCCCCAGATGAGAATCTTGACCGATGTGAGGACGTAGCCTGCTTCGTTGTCGCCGGTTTCGAATCCCAGTGCTTGGGCGCGCAAGACCTTGCCGGGCTCGAGATTGCCGATAGAACCTCTTGCTGAAGCGCTCGTCCAGATTGCTGGCCAGCGCATCCGCCGACACCCTCGACGCCTTCCGCGTCACCACCATGGTGTAGGTCCGCGTGGTGCTGCCGTCCTCGGCGGTCACCCGCATTGATCGTGTTCGGGCCGACTTCTAGATCGACCTGGAAGCCATCCTGCACGGCGTCGGCGTCGGTCAATTGCTGGTCGTCCTCGTCGAGGTAGACCACGGTGGCGCCGTCGCCGTTGCTCGGGTCGCCTGGATGGTGATCCGGTCCACCTTCGGGGACGCTGCTTGTGGCGTAGGAGGTGATCGACGAATCGAAGAACGGGGAGTAGGTCACGAGTTTTCCGTTCCCGTCCCGCATCCGCAGGGCGCTCAGGTTCGCGTCCGTGGCTTGTACGACGGCATCGCCGTTGATCTCGATCAGCGGGACCGCGCTGTCGGTTGTCCAGGACGCCGAATCCTTGTTCCTCGCATGCCGGTCCTCACTTAGGCTCCAGCCGTCCGCCAATGCGGTTTAACGAGTCCGACTCCGTCCCGAATTTCGTAGTCGTTGCCGGCGTCCGACGCCGTCGAGTCGAACACCACGAAATACCCCGCGTCCTTCCGCAGCGTGGCGCTCGCCGGTGCTGCGAAGGTCATGGTCCCGTCGGCGATGACCGGGTTGGTCAGCGTGTAGAAGCTGATGTACGGCGTTCCGATGCTCCTCGCGCCGAAGATCCGGACCCGGACACCGTCCGATGCCGCGGCGTTCGCGAGAACGGCCTTGACCGACGTGGGGTGCCGACGGCGATGCCTGCGCGAACGGGGATCGGGTTTCCAACCGGTGTGAGAGCTTCTGGAATTCGGCTTGTACATTTCCCTCTAATCGGTATAGTGCGTGGTCTACACAAGCACACTAACCACACAGGCCCACCAACCACACTATCCAAAGGGAGAGCAGGATGAGGACCATGCAGATTGAAGGCTACCGACGTCCCGGACGTCCGGGGTCGCTGCCGGCCCGGCTTCGGGTTTCCGCCCCGGTCACCGCCTTGGCGGGTGTGATCGTTTCGCTGGCGGCGCTTACGGCGCCCGTTGCGGCCCAGGAGGCCCAACAGGACGAGATCGAAGAGGTCATCGTTCAGGGCACGCGCCAGGTCATCCAGGACGCGATCGCGATCAAACGCAATTCGGTGGAGATCACCGACGGCCTGTCCGCCGCCGATATTGGCGACCTTCCCGCGCTGTCCATCGGCGAGGCGCTCGAGACGATCACCGGTGCCGCATCCCATCGGGAAAACGGCGGCGCGACCGAGATCTCCATTCGCGGTCTCGGGCCGTTCCTCGGCGCCACCACGTTCAACGGTCGCGACGCCACCAACGGCAGCGGCGACAGGTCGGTGAATTTCTCCCAGTTCCCATCCGAGCTGATGAGCCGCCTGATGATTCACAAGACCCAGAACGCAAGCCTCATCGAGGGTGGCGTTTCCGGCGTCATCGAGCTTGAGACCTTGAAGCCCCTGCAGTTCGGTCGCCAGCGCATTCAGTTCGACGTCAAGGGCAATGCCAATCCCATCCAGCGCAACATCAACGACTCGACGCAGGGCGACCTCGGACACCGGGCGACGTTCAGCTATGTCGACCAGTTCGAAATCGACGGCGGTTCGCAGATTGGGGTGGCCTTCGGCTACCAGGACAGCGCCATTTCACAGCCCGAAGCGGAAGTGCGCTCCTCAAGCCCGACCGGGTCGTCCCGGTGGGCGTGCCTGAACGATCCCCGGGTTACCACCGAGGGGTACTACGCCACCCGCACCGACGACTGCGAGGACTCCCCCGCCGGATCCGGCACCAATGGCGCCTACGACACCAGCATCGACCCGGCCACCGGGCGCGCCGTACACGATGGCTTCGCGTATGCCTGGGCGCCGAGTTCACGCGGCTACCGGCAGAACGACACGCAGGACACCCGCGAGGCCGTATTCGCGGCGGTTCAGTTCAAACCCAGCGATCACGTCGATATCGGCCTCGACCTGCAGTTGTCCGAGCGCGTCCAGGCCGAGCGCCGCCATGACCTGAACTTCGCCAACCAGCGGCGCAATACCGTCGGCGTCACTGCCGACGCCTTGGTCACGACCCCGAGCGGCGCGGTCTTGGCGTGGGAAGGCGACACCGCAATCGAATCCAACAGCGAACTCTACTCCCGCGCCGAGGACTACAGCGGCGGCGGACTGAGTGTCGACTGGGTGGTCTCCGACCGGTTGACGGTGTCAGCGGACGCGTCCATCTCGGAAACCGTTCGCATCGAGAAGCAGATCACGCTGCGCACCCAGTCGGACAACGACGACATCTTCAACGAGGACACCGCGGCGGGCTACCGGCCCCGGGTTGCTTGGGACCGCCGGCCGTCGGGCATTCACCAGTACGTCATCGAGGACTTCGACGTAACCGACCACACGCTGTTCTCCGACGAGTACCGCGTCCGGGTGGACTCCGACGTCGATCGCACCAACACCATCGCCGCATTGCGCGGCGACTTCGAGCTGGAACTCGAACTCGGCGCCATCAACTCCATCGAAGGCGGCTTCCGCATCGCCGATCAGGAGTACGTCAACCTCGGCGGCACGCGCTACACCACGCCGAACCTCGACGACAGCAGCCAGGGCGAGCGCGACGCGATCGTGGCCATCAACCAAACCTGCCGCAACACGGCATTCCCGGAGAGCGGGTTCCTCGAGACCGAGGCCGATGGCCCGCTGGTGACGGTCGTCGATTCCGACACGGGCGGGACCATCTACGCCGGCAACGAGTGGGCGACGTTCGATACCCAGTGCATGGTCGACGAGATCTTCGCCTACCACGGCGTCGCCTTTGGCTACCCCGACCAGACCCGCGAACATCCGAATACCACCGACGTCACCGAGTCGACGACGGCGGCCTACGCCATGGCGAACTTCGCCGGCAACTGGAACAACCGTCCGTTCCAAGGCAACCTGGGGGTTCGCATCGTCAACACGAGTATCGAGGCCGTGGCGTGGCGCACCGAGTACGAAATCGTCGAAGACGGCGGTTTCCTGTCCATGCGGGTCGTCGACGGTGCTCCCTATGAGCGCGTCGTTGCCGAGGACGACTACACGGAGGTTCTGCCCAGCCTCAACGTGGTGATGGACTTGAACGACGAGGTGCTGCTGCGGGGCGGGGCGTTCCGCGGGCTGTCCCGCGCCGACATGTCGGATCTCGGCTACAACCGTTCGTTCACCCTCAATTCGTCGGACGACATCACCGACGTCGACGAGCTGATTTCCGGGGTAAGCGGTTCGGGCAACCCGTATACCCGGGCGCTGCCGTCGTGGAACTTCGACACAGCGCTGGAGTGGTACCCCAACGACGACTCGATCCTTGCCGGGGGCCTCTACCTCAAGCAGTTCACCGGCGGATTCGAGCAGATCCGTTCGACCGAGACGTTTCTCGTCGACGGCCGGCCCGTACAGGCCGACTTCACGGCCGCCCAGTCGATGGAGGACACCGCCACACTCGTGGGTCTGGAAGTCACCGCCGCACACCGCTTCGAGAACGGCTTCGGCTTCAAGCTGTCGTTGAACCTGGCGGACTCGGACTTCGAGTTCGAGGACAGCAACTACGGTTCGGTCGTTGTCCGGGATGACGACGGCAACACGGTGTCGGAGACCGCAGGCATCCTGCCGCCGGGCAACGTGCCAGGCTTCTCCGAGCAGACACTCTCCGCCCAGCTCTATTATCAGTTCCGAGGTCTCGACATCCAGGCGGTCTACAAGTACCGCAGCGACTACTTCCAGCCGTATACGAGCAATGGCACGCGGTTGCGCTTCATCGGCGACGTTGGCGTGTGGGAAGGCCGGGTGTCGTACCGGTTCCTCGACCACTACCGGGTGAGCCTGGAGGCGATCAACATTTTCGATGAGCCGAAGACCCAGTACTTCTACGTCCGGGACGAACTCGGCGAAGTCAATTCCTACGGCCCGCGCGTGTTCCTGTCTTTCCGGGGCCGGTTCTGAGTCCGGTTGTAAGCGGACCAACTCAAGAAGGCCAGGCTGCGGGACGTATGGGAACGAACGACAAACCGCTGTACCACACGGTCGCCGAGGCAATCGGCGAGCAGATCGAGCATGGCGACTATGCGCCGGGGAACCGGCTCCCCGGAGAACGCCACCTTGCCGAGGAGTTCAATGTCAGCCGGGTCACGATTCGCCAAGCGATTGCCACGCTGCAGGCGCTAGGCCACGTCATCACCCGCAAGGGTTCGGGCGCATGGGTTCTGGACGGGGCACAACGCCAGCAGAGCGACCTGCCCAGCGCCAGCGCGTTCGAGGTGACCGAGGCGCGCAGGCTGTTCGAACCCGAGGTGGCGGCACTGGCTGCACTGAACATCGACGATGAGACACTCGACCGGCTCGCCGCCTACATGGAGGCGATGACCAGCCAGGATCCCGAAGACGACGAAGCGGCCGAGCAGGCCGACCGAGACTTTCACCTTGCCATCGCGGCTGCAACCGGCAATTCCGCCGCGAGCCACATCGTCGAGTTGTTGTGGAGGATGCGCACGGAATTGCCCGACGTGAAGGAAGTGTACGACGCGGTCTGCCACGAGGATGCCTCCGCGCGTGGTTTGGAGC
>JAPPKV010000230.1:5077-13299 GCA_028819775.1 Gammaproteobacteria bacterium
CCAGGGGCGGCGCGTGTTGCGATGCGCCAGCACTTCACACGGTTGCTCGAATCGATGCTGAGCGTCACGGAAGAACAGGCGCTGCAGGAAATCCGCAGGCGGGCCAACGAGAGCCGCCAGCGGTTCCTCAAGGCCGCCGGCATCTGAACGCTCGCTTGCCTTGAGATCAATGCACCGTAGTCGGGCCGCTCTGGCCATCGCGCCGGCGCTGGCTCTGGCTGCGGCGCACGACGCCCTGGGCGCCGAGACCCTGGTGCGCACCCAGCAAGAGTACCGGGATGCCGTGCGCTCGGCACGGCCCGGTGACACGGTCGTGCTCGCCGACGGCGTCTGGAAGGACTTCGAGATGCTCTTCACCGGCACCGGCACGGCAGACGCGCCGATCACGCTGACGGCCGAGACCAAGAGCAAGGTGTTCATCTCGGGACAGTCGAACCTGCGCATGGCGGGCAAACACCTGGTCGTAACCGGACTGGTCTTCCGCGATGGCCATACGCCGACCAACACGGTCATCTCGTTCCGGCGCACGCGCGGCGACCTCGCCCACCATTCCCGCGTCACCGAGGTCGTCATCGACCGCTTCAACAACCCGGAACGCCAGGAGACCGACTTCTGGGCGATGCTCTACGGCAAGCACAACCGCTTCGATCACAACCACCTCGAGGGCAAGAGCAACGCCGGCGTCACGATGGCCGTCCGCCTCGACAGCGAGGAGAGCCAAGAGAACCACCATCGCATCGACCACAACTACTTCGGGCCCCGCCCGATCCTCGGATCCAACGGCGGCGAAACGCTGCGTATCGGCACCAGCGCGTACTCGCAGAGCGACTCGCTGACCCTGGTCGAAAACAACGTCTTCGACCGCTGCAACGGCGAGCTCGAGATCGTCTCCAGCAAGTCGGGAGGGAACACCTTCCGCGGGAATCTGTTCCTTGAGTCCCGGGGCACGCTCACGCTGCGCCACGGCAACGGCAACCTCATCGAGGACAACGTCTTTCTTGGCAACCGCGCGGCGCATACCGGCGGCATCCGCGTCATCAATGCCGACCAGGTGGTGCGCAACAACTACCTATACGGCCTCACCGGACATCGCTTCGGCGGCGCACTGGTGGTCATGAACGGCGTCCCGGACTCGCCCATCAACCGCTATCACCGGGTCGCCAATGCGATCATAGAGAACAACTCGGTCATCGACAGCGACCACGTCGAGCTGGCCGCAGGCAGCGACGACGAGCGCTCGGCCGCTCCCGTCGACAGCGTGTTCCGCGCGAATCTCATCTACACCAGCGACGGCCGCAACGCCGTCGCGGTTCACGACGATGTCAGCGGCATCGAATTCGACGCCAATGTGTACAACGGCGGCCCGGAGCCGCTCGGTGCCGGTTTCGACAACACGCCGGTTGAACTCCGCCAAGCCGCGAACGGCCTCTTGTTCCCCGTAGACGACGCGCTCGCTGGCGTCGGCGCGAGCCCGGATCTCGAGATCCTGGATGTATCGGCGACGGGCGTCGACTGGTATCCCAAGCCCGGTCCGGACCAGCGCTTCGACACGGGCACCACTATCCGAATCGAACCCGGCGAAGACGAGATCTTCGACGCCGCTGCCTCGGCCGGTGCCGGCGACACCATCGAGCTCCAGCCGGGCGACTACCTGGCGACCAAGACCATCGTCGTGGATCGGCCGCTGACGGTGCGCGCGACGCCGGGCACGGCGCTCATCGAGTTCGAGCGCACAGCGTTGTTCGAGATCGCGGATGGCGGCAGCCTCAAGCTCAGCGGTGTCGCGATCTCGGGCGCGGCGGCACCCGACGTCGCCGGCAACTCGCTGATCCGAACCAGCCGCTATTCGATGCTCAACAACTACATGCTCGTCGTAGAGAACTCGACCATCGCAGACCTCGACACCAACCATTCCTTCCATTTCCTGCGCGTCGCCCGGCACACGTTCGCCGACCGGATCGCCATCGCGAATTCGACCTTTCGCAACATCACCGGCGACATCCTTTCGCTCGACGCCGAGATCGACGACTTGGGTCTTTACAACGCCGAATACGTAACCGTCACCGGGTCTCGCTTCGAGGACATCGAAGGGGCCCTTGCCGATGTGTATCGCGGCGGTACCGACGAGAGCACCTTCGGACCCCACTTCGAACTGCGCGACTCGGCACTGGCGGCAGTAGGCAACGGCTCGCGCAACAAGTCTGGCGCATCGATTCGCCTCGTCGGCGTTCAGGACGCTGACATCCACGGCAACACCTTCGCGGCCGGCAAACCGATCCGGGTCGTACACACGGTGGGCGATCCGGTGACGACGCTGTCGGACAACCGTTTCGACGCCACACCGGCGCCGCTGATCGGCGAGATCGACCCTCGGTGATGCCCACAGCCAAGTGCGGCGGAGCGAGGCGGCTATGGCGAGTCGTTGTCCCGGCCGCCATCCTGGCGACGGCCTTCCTGCCGACTGCCGTGGCGCAGCACCCTCGCCTCTTGCTGACTCCTGATGACGCCAGGATGATCGTTGAGTCGCTGGACCAATCGCCGAGCTTTGCGCGAACGCTCGAGCGCAAGCGCGTGCAGACCCGCGCCTGGTTCGCTTCGCCTCCGGACGTGCCGGAACCGAAGGACCCTGGTGGCGGATATACCCACGAGCAGCACAAGAAGAACGGCATCGCCATCCACGACGCCGGCATCCTCTTTCAGTTGACGGGCGATTCGGATTACGCGAGCTGGGCCAGGCACCTCCTGGTGGCGTATGCGCAACTGTACCCCGGGCTCGGCGAACATCCGGTCGAACGGAGCCGGACGCCCGGTCGGTTGTTCTGGCAGACGCTGAACGAATCCGTCTGGCTGGTGTACGCCATCCAGGGCTTCGACGCCATCTACGGCACGCTGTCCGGGGACGACCGTGAGCTGATCGAGACGGCTTTGCTTCGGCCGATGGCGGATTTCCTGTCCATCGGCCAGCCGGAAACGTTCGACCGGATGCACAACCATGCCACCTGGGCGGCTGCGGCCGTGGGCATGACCGGCTTCGTCCTCGACGATGAATCCCTCCTCCGCCGCGCCCTGCTCGGCCTCGACGGCGACGGGCGCGCCGGCTTCCTGCGCCAGTTGGACGTGCTCTTTTCACCCGATGGCTACTACACGGAAGGGCCTTACTACCAGCGCTACGCGCTGATGCCTTTCGTCGTCTTCGCCCGTGCCATCGAGCAAAACGCGCCCGAGCTCGAGATTTTCAAGCATCGCAACGGCGTCCTCGAAAAGGCGATCCTGGCGTGTATCGATTTGTCCTACGCCGGGCTTTTCTTCCCCCTCAACGACGCCATCAAGGACAAGGGGCTGGACACGGTGGAACTGCGCTACGGCCTGTCGATCGCCTATGGGCTTACCGGCGATCCTGCGATCCTGTCCGCGGCCGGTGTGCAAAGCTCGTTCGTCCCTACCGGCGATGGCTTCCGCATGGCCCGCGCCATCGACCAAGGAGGGGCCGTGCCCTTGGAGTGGCGCTCGGTGCTGCTCCGCGATGGGCCGGCAGGCAGGCAGGGCGGGCTGGCGGTGCTGCGTAGCGGTGGCGCGACAGACCCTCAAGCGCTGGTGCTCAAGGCCAGCTCCCAGGGCATGGGCCACGGCCACTACGACAAGCTTGCCTGGCTGTTCTACGACAACGGCCAGGAGATCATCACGGACTACGGCGCCGCACGGTTTCTCAATGTCGAGCAGAAGCGTGGCGGCAGCTATCTGCCGGAGAACTCCACCTGGGCCAAGCAGACCATCGCGCACAACACGCTGGTAGTCGACGAGACCAGCCACTTTGACGCCAAGCTGTCGGTGGCCGAGACCCTCCACCCCGCAGTGACCTTGTTTGACAGCACAAATGACGTTCAGATCGCGGCGGCCGCGATGCACGGCGCCTACGACGAGGTCGCCTTCGATCGAACGACGGCACTGCTCCATGGCGTGACTGGCGACCGCGCCATCGCCATCGATGTGCTGCGCGCGGATGGCAGGGGCGAGCACCAGTTCGATCTGCCGCTGCATTTCAACGGCCAGATCATCGATGTCAGCCACCCGGTCGAAGCCAACACGACGCTGCTGCAGCCGCTTGGCGAGAGCAACGGCTACCAGCACCTATGGCTGCGAGCCCGGGCCGACGTTGCCGCCGCTGAGCAGTTTTCGGTCACCTGGCTGACCGGCAACCGCTTCTACACCTTCACCACCATCGCCCACGCCGACATGGAGGTGCTGTTCACCGAGCTCGGCGCCAACGACCCCGATTTCAACCTGCGCCGACAGCAGGCGCTCGTGCTCCGCGTTCGCGATTCGCGAGACCAGGTATTCACCTCGCTGCTCGAGCCCCACGGCGAATACAACGGCGCGGAAGAGTTCACCATCGACAGCCGCCCGCGCATCGCGCGCATCACGCATGTCCGCCGAGGCCAGGCCGATGCGTTGCGTCTCACGGCCGTTGACGGCCACACCACCACGCTGCTGCTTTCCTACGATCCCGACGAAGCCGCGGCGCATGCGCTGACCGTCGAGGATCACGACTATCACTGGAATGGCTACTACGCGCTGTTCGTCGACGGCGAGCGACGCGTTGACGAGCGCCCCAAGGGTCGTTCGGCGCCGCCTCCCGCGCAGCCACGTCTCGCACGAGCGGCACAGCAGCGGGAAAATACCGATGACGGGGCTACCACCGGGTCTTCGGCAATGGACATGACACACGAGAGGAGTGACGAACGGTGAAAACGAGAGGATTGCGTTGGTGGGTGGTTTCCCTAGTGGCGCTGGCCACGGTCATCAACTATGTCGACCGGAATGCGCTGGCAGTGATGTGGCCGGCGATTTCCGATGAGTTCGGGATGGACAAATTCGACTATGCGTTCATCGTGAATTGCTTCATGGTGGGCTACGCGATCGGGCAGACGGCGTTCGGCAAGATATTCGACGCCATCGGCACGCGCTTGGGGTTCGTATTGGCCATCGTTGGCTGGTCGGTCGCCGTGGCGTTGCACGCGGCAGTGCGCACCGCCTTCCAATTCAGCGTGGTCCGGTTCGCCATGGGGGTCGCGGAAGCGGGGAATTGGCCAGGGGCCACCAAGAGCAATGCCGAGTGGTTCCCCATCCGCGAACGGGCCTTGGCACAGGGCATTTTCAACTCGGGCGCCTCGCTCGGCGCGGTGGTGTCCGCACCGCTGGTCGCCTTCCTGTATCTATGGATAGGCTGGAAGGCGACCTTCGTGCTCCTCGGCGGGCTGGGGTTCCTATGGCTGGTGCCTTGGCTGATCGTCTTCAAGTCGGGTCCAGACAGCCATCCGTGGCTCACGGCGGAGGAGCGCGAGCACATTCTGACCGGCCAGCGCGTACCCCGCGAGGATGGCAACGAGGCCGAGGCGAATACCTACGCGCCGGGCTGGTTCGAGATGCTCAAGCACCGCCAAAGCTGGTCGGTAATCGCCTCCCGGTTCTTCCTGGATCCGGTATGGTGGTTGTTCGTGTCATGGCTGCCCCTCTACCTCGTCGATCAGTTCGGTTTCGACATCAAGCAGATCGGCTTGTTCGCATGGGTACCCTACGTCGGGGCCGCGATGGGCGCCCTGTTGGGCGGCTGGCTTGCTCGGCAACTATTGCAGCGCGGATGGAGCGTTGACCGAACGCGGAAAGTCACCATATGGTTTGGGGGATTACTGATGTTCCCCGCACTCCTCGCCACGACCTACGCGTTCACGCCGCTATTGGCCGTGTTATTGATTGCCGTGATCCTGTTCGGGTTCCAGATCGCCATCGGCAGCATCCAGACCCTCCCGAGCGACTTCTACTCGGGCGATTCCGTCGGCTCGCTGGCCGGAGTTGGCGGCACGGCGGCGGTGGTCGGCGTCTTGATCATGAACTCCTTGATCCCTTGGGTAACCGGACCGACAACCGACCCGAACTGGGTGCCGGCCTTCGTCATCGGTGCGCTCTTAGTGCCCTTGGCCCTATTGTCCGTGTGGTTGTTTGCCCGAAAGGTTGAACCGGTGACGCCGAAGTAGGCACTTGACCGGCCGGCGCCTCTCGTTCCGCACGGCTGACTGATCGGCAGATCCACCAGCATCACCCACTCCTCGCGGTGCAGGACGGAATTGGTGAGGCTTGCACCGCCCCAGGAATAGCGGTTGCGGTGACGGTTGCCGTCGCGGCTTGGATCCAGCGCGACGACCTCGGCAGCTTCGCGTTCGCAACCTTGGCGCAGGAACCTGACCTGGTCCGCGGTCAGCACATCCCGGACAACAACGAAGCCGTCCCGGTAGAAGATGCGAACCGCCGCATCGACCTCGTCGGGCCGCAGGATTTCGAGCCCCGGCATACCGTTGTTGGCTTCCAGGTCACACCGCAGCGCTTCAACATCCAAGGACATCGCTCAGCGACGCTTCGCGGCCTCTACTTCCTCGGCCCATTCCTTCATGCGGGTGTTCCTGCGCTCGTCGATGACGGGGTCGCCCTCGCGTCCGTTGGGAAGAACCTTGCCTTCGGGATAGTCGGCGCCCCACGCACTGCGACTCACCGAGACGCTCCAGGCCGCCAGTTCGCGGTGCATGCGCTCGGCGATTTCCGGATACAGCTCGATCAGGTTCTGCTCTTCTTTCGGATCCCCGATGACGTTGTAGAGCTCGAAGGACTCCTGGATAGACTCTCCACCCGACCTGTGGGTGACGTTCTGAACAAGCTTCCAGTCGTTGTCGAGCCACATCCTCCCGCCGCTTGCTCTGAATCCCAACGGTTGATCCCGTCGCGCGGGCTCTGACTTGAAAACGCCTGCGAGCGAGATGCCATCGTGCACCTTGTTGATGGAGTCCGGACTTAGCCCGGCCACGTCGATGAGCGTCGGGAACATGTCCACGGTTCCGGCGGGGAAGTTGGACACCCGGGGTTCGATGCCAGCGGGCCATTCGACAAGGGTCGGTACGCGCAGTCCGCCTTCGTAGAAATCCTTCTTGAACCCGCGAAGGTGACCGGTGCTATCGGGTCGGCCTCCCCGAAAGCAACCGAATGCCCTGGCTTCCTCGCTGGTCAGGTCGGGATCCAACGAAGCACCGCAGTCTGCCGGATAGTCGATGTTGGGCGTGCCGCCGTTGTCGCTGGTAAACCAGACGAGCGTGTTCTCGGCGATGCCAAGATCCTTGAGTCCCTGTCTTAGGTGACCGATGGACCGATCGATGGCGACGATTTCGCCATGCATATGCGCCGAGACTCGATCGATCACCCCCAGGAAGGGCTTGATGTCCTCCTCGGAGGCCTCCCACGGACCGTGAGGCGCCGAATACCAGATGACGACGAACACCGGCTTTTCCTCGGCGACCTGCGTTGTGATGTATTTCAACGCCTCGTCAACGATGATTTCAGAACCGTCCCCTTGGAACCGTTCCACCGTGCCGTTGCGGCTCAGTTCGAAGCCGCCGCCTTCGAGGCTGAATCGATCGAACCCGCTGGTCGTACTCAGCCAGTAGTCAAACCCCAACTCACCCGGCCCATGAGGGTCGTCGGCGGGCAGCGGATGGCCTTTTACTACCGCCTGGTTTAGGTGCCACTTGCCGAAATGGGCCGTCGAATAGCCGGCATCTCTGAAAGCCGTGGAGAGCATCTTCTCCTGTTTGTTGATGGCGTGCCCGACGCGAAACGCACCGGTTCGGTCATTGGTCCGCCCGGTCATCACCGAGGCCCGGGTCGGCGTACAACTGGGCGCCCCGGCATAGAATCGGTCCATCCGCAGACCGCTCTTCGCCATGTCGTCGAGGTTCGGCGTCTTCATGACGGGATGACCGTAGTAGCCGGTCTGCGCCCACCCCATGTCGTCGGCCATGAGCAGAATGACATTGGGCCTGGTATCCGCCAGGGCTGTCCCGGTAAGCATCAGGACCGCGATGCCCACGACTACCCTCCCTGCGTCCGCCACGGTCCGTCGCGAGTTCTGCCCATGGCAATCGGATCGATACATTCCCATGCTCCAAGATGTTCTCTTATCGAGCCTAGCAACGAGGAGTCAGCGCGGACAGGGTGACCGACGCCGAAGCTCACCCAAAACAAGCGACCCAGACCAAGCGACGTTCTATCGGCGACGCGATGACCTTACACTGGTCCGGGTAGTACGCATCCGGCACCACGAGTGTCGTCTTGGTTTTTCAAACAGCGAGGGTGAGCATGGTCAAGATCGAAGACCTGTATTCCATGAAGGGGAAAGTGTG
>JAPPKV010000397.1 GCA_028819775.1 Gammaproteobacteria bacterium
CCCCGCCACGAAAGCCGCGCGGATAGGCTCACTTTCTTATTGGAATATGCTCCCCACCCCCGCGTTTGTTTGACCGCATACCGGCGGGGGAATTCCCGCAACAGCGCCGACCCAAGCCGTCAACCGACGTCACTGCTTTCTACCCCTACCCGCCGCCAAGGGAGCGAGGAAGCACCGGCTCCGGTGCTAGACTGGCACCCGCTTCAAGATCAACCCAAGGCACAACCGTGCGTGACGTGGCGGGCAAGACTGCCTTCATCACCGGCGGCGCAAGCGGCATCGGCCTCGCCATGGCTCGGTCGTTCTCCGCCGCCGGCATGAAGGTCGTCATCGCCGACGTGGAGCAAGCGGCCCTCGACGCCGTCGAAGACGAATTCGAGGCGAGCAACGCCGAGTTCCTGACCGTAAAGGTCGACGTCACCGACCGTGACGGCATGGAAGCGGCGGCGCTGGCCACCGAGGCGCGCTTCGGCAAGGTCCACGTGGTGTGCAACAACGCCGGCGTGGTGGTCGGCGGCGGCATCGACGAAATGACCTCCGACGACTGGGACTGGGTACTGGGCGTCAACATCAACGGGGTCGTCAATGGCATCCGTACCTTCGTCAAGCGCCTGAAGAGCCACGGCGAAGGTGGCCATTTCGTGAACACCGCGTCCATGGCCGGGCATGTCTCGATCCCCGGACTGTCCGTCTACACCGCCAGCAAGTTCGCCGTCGTCGGCATCTCCGAGACCATGCGGGCCGATCTCATGCCCCACAACATCGGCGTGTCGGTTCTATGCCCCGGCATGGTCGACACGAAGATCCTCGATTCCGGACGCAACCGGCCCGAGGACCTCGACCACGGCGCTCGTCCCTGGGGAGAGTCGCTTTCGCCCGAGGAGCGCGACGCCGTCAACGAGAACATCCGCGCCAGCATGATCGATCCCGCCATCGTCGGCGACATGGTGCTGCACGCCATCCAGACCGACGAGTTCTACATCTTCACCCACCCGGGCATCGAACCGATGACCCAGTTGCGCAGCACTGAGATTGCCGACGCCTTCGCACGCTGGCGCGACTACTGCGAGGCGCGGAACGTCTGATGGGTTACGGGACCTCATGATGCGCGGCACCAAGAAGGTCGGACCGCAACGCTACCGCGAGACCTTCGGGCGCTATTTCGCCGACTTCGAGGTAGGCGACGTCTACGAGCATCGTCCGGGCAAGACCGTGACAGAATACGAGAACCACCTGTTCACCCTCTTGACCCTCAACACCCACCCCTTGCACTTCGACGCCGAGTTCGGCAAGGCGACCGAGTTCGGCCGCAATCTGGTGGTCAGCACCTATACCCTGTCGCTCTTGATCGGGATGAGCGTCACGGACGTAAGCCACAAGGCCATCGCCAACCTAGGCATGGACGAGGTGAAGTTCCCGGCACCGGTGTTCGCCGGGGACACGCTCTATGCCGAATCGGAGGTGCTTGCCAAGCGCGAGTCGAAGTCGAGACCGGGCCAGGGAATCGTTACCGTACGAACCGTGGGCCACAACCAGGACGGCGTCGAAATATGCAGCTTTGTCCGCAACGTACTCATCCCCGCCGCAGGCCACGCGGTCGAAGACCGCATGGAAACCTACTAGCAGACGTCATGTGGCAGCGCCCGCTTCCCTGCCAACTCGCCTGCCTGCTGTTCTTGGCTGGTTGTACGGCGATGGATAGCCCCCGACGGGACGCCGAACCCGCGGCACCCGCCGCGAACCTGGTTGTCGACGGGGTGCCGGCCGTTCCGGAGTCGGTGCTGGTCGGGCTCGAACGCTACCGGAACACCCGTTCCGCCAGCTTGCTCGGCTGGATCGACGACGGTGTTCTGATCGCAACCCGATTCGGCAACACCACCCAACTGCATCGAGTCGACGCGCCGCTCGGAATGCGCAGCCAGATCACGTTCTTCCCTGAACCCGTGGCGGGCGCATCGGTGCACCCCGACCGGGCCAGGAACGGCTTCGTCTACCTGAAGGACACCGGCGGCTCCGAGTTCTACCAGATGTTCTGGTACGACAACGCAAGCACCGACTCCATGCTCCTTAGCGACGGCAGGTCCCGCTACACGGGCGTGTCCTGGTCGCCGAGCGGGGCGTGGCTCGGCTATTCGACCACCGAGCGCAACGGCACGGACTGGGACCTGCACGCCAAGGACCTGCGCGGGGAACGCATGGTCCTGCAGGAAGACGAAGGCACGGGTTGGAGCATCGCGGACTGGTCCGACGACGACAGCCGCGTACTCATCAGCCAATACATCTCGGTGAACGAGTCACGCCTCTACGAGTTGGATGTGACCACCGGCAAGCGACGCCGGTTGCTGCCTGACGTTACCGCCGCATTCGGGGGGGTCCGTTATGGGCCAGGCCGCAGCGTCTACTTCACGTCGGACATGAACAGCGAATTTAGGCACCTGCACCGCCTTGACCTGGACAGCGGCGCGATCGAGGTGCTAACGGAGGATGCATCGTGGGACGTGGAGTCGTTCGCCATCTCCCGAAACCGCCAGCGAATTGCCTACGTCCTGAACCAAGACGGCGTCAGTCGGTTGTTCGCCCGCAGCCTTCTCGACGGTGCCTTCATCGCCCTTCCGCCGCTGCCCCGGGGCATCGTCTCCGGTCTGCGCTTCCACCCGGACAGCGGCCGCCTAGGCTTCACCATGCGCTCCGCGACCACCCCCTCGGACGTCTTCAGCGTGGACTTCCGCACCCGCGTGCTGACCCGTTGGACGCGCAGCGAGCTCGGCGGCATCGACGCCAACCGGCTCACCGAACCCGAACTCGTCCGCTATCCGACATTCGACGGTCGCTCCATACCGGCATTCGTGTACCGCCCGCAAGGAATCCCTCCCCACCCGGTGATCGTCAACATCCACGGCGGTCCGGAAAGCCAGTCGCGACCATCGTTCTCCTCCACCACGCAATACTACGTCAACGAACTCGGGGTCGCCGTGATCTATCCCAACGTGCGCGGCTCCAGGGGCTACGGCAAGACCTACCTCAAGCTCGACAACGGCCGGCTCCGGGAGGACTCCGTGCGCGACATCGGCGCACTTCTCGACTGGATCGCCGCCGTGCCCGATCTCGATGCAGACCGGGTCGCCGTGACCGGCGGCTCCTACGGCGGCTACATGGTGCTGGCGTCGGTGGTGCACTACGGCGACCGGCTGCGCGCCGGCATCGAGCGGGTCGGCATCAGCAACTTCGTGACCTTCCTCGAGAACACGCAGCCCTACCGCCAGGATCTGCGCCGCGTCGAGTACGGCGACGAGCGCGATCCCGACATGCGTGCCTTCCTGACCTCGATCTCGCCGCTGACCCAGGTCGACAAGATCACGACGCCCATGTTGATTTCCCAGGGACAGAACGACCCGCGCGTCCCGGCGAGCGAGTCCGAACAGATCGTCGCTGCCCTCAAGAAAGGCGACATCCCGGTGTGGTACGTGCTCGCCAGGGACGAGGGGCATGGCTTCCGCAAGAAGTCGAACCGCGACTACCTGACCGCCGTCACGGCGATGTTCGTCGAGCGCCACCTGTTCGATGGCAAGCCCGACGACGAGGCGCGTTGAACCACCCGGAGAGCACGCGGGACGTCACCCCATTCGTGCGGTCATTGCGCCGGGAAAGCGTCTACCCGAATCGTTTCCGAGTCGGCACGACCGAGATCGTCCACGACTCGCACGGTGAATCGCCCTGTTCGGGGCGTCCAGAGATAGTTCTCTCCGGGCGCGGTGCTCGCCACGAGACGTTGGTCGACGAACCAGAACATCCTTCGAACATCGCCGTCCACAACGGCCGAGAACAACACGTTTCCCTCCACGGCACCCGGTCCGGCGGCGTGGTAGACCAGGGAGCGTTGGGGGGAACGAATGCGGGGTGCAAAACCCGTGGCCGAGGTCTCGTCGAGACCGCACCCCGGCGACCACGGCGGCGGTCGACGAATGGCAATGCCGGCCCGGCGGAACACGGCCTGCAGATTCGAGGGCCAGAATTCGTACACGACCCGTTCCGTATCGGCATCCCCGCTACAACTGCGAAGACCCGTCCGGCGGTCGATGTCGATGGCCCGATACACCGACGACACCTTGATCGGCGAAACCCCGGGAATGAACCAGGATTCCGTGGTGCGCGGACAGTGAGGTCCCGGCAGGTCGCCGGTGGTCGCACAGACCTTCACCCGCTTCAACTTGAGACCGCGTGCCGCCCCGTTCCCGGCCAACGACCGGGGCTCCCCATGCCGTCGCGACCGAACAATCCCCGTCATTGCGGGCAGGCTGTCGGCAATGGCGAAAAACAACGGCGCGGCGGCTTCCCGGCCAACGAGTGCCGGATTGGCGCTGCCGTCGAAGTTGCCGACCCACACGGCCAATACGTAGTGGCCGACGACTCCCACACTCCAGGCATCCCGGAATCCAAATGACGTGCCCGTCTTCCAAGCGATGACACTGCGGTCGTTGGAATACCGTGCGGTCGTCCCGGGTCTGGCGACGTCGCGGAGCATGTCGAGCACCAGGAAGCTCGCCTCCTGGCTCAGCAACCGTTGCGATGCGCCGGCAGGCGATCCGCGCACGACGACGAGATCGCGCCACAAGCCGCCGCCCGCCAATGTCGCATAGAGGCGCACCAACTCCTCCATGGTGATCTCGCTGCCGCCGAGAGCCAAGGCGAGTCCATAGTCGGTGGCGGATCGCAATCGGGTCACGCCCGCTCGGTGCAACCAATCCCTGAAGCGTTCCACGCCCAGGTCGGCGAGCAAACCCACGGCCGGCACGTTGCGGCTGTGGACCAGGGCGTCCCGCGCGAACACCGGGCCCATGAAGCCTCGGTCGAAGTTCTCCGGCGTGTACGCGGCATATCGACGTGGCGCGTCTTCGAGCAGGGTCATCGGATGGATCAAGCCCTCGTCCAATGCGAGGCCGTAGAGCAGCGGCTTGAGCGTCGAACCGGGAGAACGGCGAGCCCGCGCACCGTTCACCTGGCCGGCAATCGACGCGTCGAAGAACCCCGCCGACCCGACCAGCGCCAGCACCTCCATTCCCCGCGTCTCGACGAGCATGGCAGCCGCGTTGGCGATGCCGTCGCGGCGGCGCAGTTCCAAGTGATCGGCCATGTGCGCCTCCACCAAGCCCTGCAGGTCGAGGTCCAGCGTCGTGCGAACGCGAGGGCTGCCGACCATCGGCACGTGATCCCTGACGAAATGCGGGGCGTGGCCCGGCAATCGCGACGGGGATGCGAACGCGGGCACGAGTCTCGCTCTGGCCAGGGTCTCGGCATCGGCATCGACCGTGTTGGCCTGCCACGCCGCGAGGAGTCGATCCCGCGCCGCCAAGAGCTCCGCGCGACCTTGGGCGCTGACCGGAAACCGGTCCGTCGGGTTCTGCGGAATGACCACCAGCGCCAACGCTTCGCCCAAGCCGAGCGAACTGGCCGGCTTGTCGAAGTAGACCCGGCTGGCGGTTCCGATGCCTTCGATGCTGCCGCCGTACGGCGCGAGGTTCAGGTATGCCTCGAGAATCTCGTCCTTGCCGTAGTGGCGCTCCAACTGCATCGCGCGGGCGCACTGGACGAGTTTGCCGAACACGGTCCGGGTATCCAGACCGAACCGCAATCGGGCGAGTTGCATGGTAATCGTCGAACCCCCAACAACCCGGCTGCGTCGGACGTAGGTCGTCCATGCCGCACGCGCCAACGCAAGCGGGTCGACCCCGACGTGGCGGTGGAACCCGCGGTCTTCGTAGAGCAGCGTCGCCTCCCGTGCCGCTGGGGCGATGTCGTCGAGTCGAGTGAACAGGCGATAGCGATCGTCCTTTGCCGCAAGGAGCTTGAGGGGGCGACCCTCCCGATCCATCACCAGGGTCGAGAAGGAGATGGCCCCGTATAGCGCCGGCTTCGGCAGCACGGCCCAGACCAACAGCGCGCAGGCCAAGACGCCCAGCAACGCCGTCAGCGGGTGCGCAAACCCGCCCAGTTTGCGCCGCACTCTATTCAATGGCTTTGGGGTGACGGTCACGTGTTCTCGACAACCAACCGGCCAGGCAGGGAACGACCACGGACGCCGCGGTGGTACATGGCGGCGGCATGGGCGGCGGGGGCGGTGAATTCGCCCGGGTTCGTTGCCTTGACACGGTAGAGGATCTCGGTGACGCGCTCATCGAAGGCGCCGTAGAGGACCAATCGGTCCTCGCGTACGTCCCGGTAGTCGGGTGCCCATCGACCGTAGCGGTTGCGCACCGACTCGGTGAGGATCTCGAATCCACCCGGCAGCAGGTCGGTGACCGCGACGTTGCCGATCCAGCCCCCCTTGGAACGGACCCGCAGCCTCACCGTCAATTCGTCTCCCACGCGGATCCGCTCGACCGGATCGCCGTTGTCGTTGAGGTAGACGCGATCGACCTCGATGCCTTCGGCGAGGCGATCGGTTGGCATCTCGACATCGAAGCCGGATTCGCTCGCCGCGTAGTAGACGCCGCCCGAGCCCGAGCGCGAAATCTCCAGTCGTTCGACGGACACCGGCAACGACGCACGCGAGAAGACGTCCCCCGAAACGGCCACGTCGATCGGGCCGTCCGGACCGTAGGCGACGACGGTGGGAGGCGACAACTGCCCTTGCGCCGCCAAGCTGCGGTGGATCGCACCGAGCGCCAGGACCGTGTAGGCCGCCGAGAGTGTGTTGAAGCGGTTCTCGAAAACCGGCGCCACCAGTCGTTGAACCGCGTCGCCGTCGAGTCGCGCCATGCGGGCCGGAAAGTGCAGTGCCAAGAGGCTGATGTATTGCGCATCCCGGCCCAACCGGGTGTCGAAGTCGGTCTCCGGCGTCGACGATTCGCCGAGCCGGTATCCGTCGATCAACCGTTCGGCCAGCACATCGTTGCGCAACAGCGCGTGGCTCGCTGCCATGTAGGCGCTGGCGATGTCGCCACGCCACACTTCGTCGGTGTGGACTTCCAACGTCTCCTGGAGTGCATTGAGGTAGTTCGTAGTGACCCGGCCGCTGCGGGTGAGCAGATAGATGGCATAGGCCCGCGCGCGTGCGGCGGCGAGGTCGAATGGCGAGGTGTCGTCGTTGCCGCCGGCGAGCCGTCCCAGGTAGCCCCACGCCCGTGCATACATGTCGTCGGGAACCGGCAGTCCAAGTGCCCGCGCCTCGGCCAGGAAGTGGGTGACGTAGACCGAAGCGAACGGCGCGGCCTCCTCGGACGTCGCCCAGAACAGGAATCCGCCGTCCGCGTTCTGGCGCGGACGAAGCCGGGCGATGGTGTCGCGGAACCGCGTCCGGTATTGCCGCCAGTCCAACCCGAACGTCGGGCCTTGCCGTAGACCCAGTTGCCCGAATGCCCTGCTGACGATCTGCTCCGTGCAGGCGTGCGGAAACGACTCGAGGTATGCCAGCAGGCCATCGGCGAGCGCGAGCGGGCTCGCCGCGGCAGTAATGCGACGGCTTGCGAGGCCCTCGTGCAATCGCCGCGGCAAGGCGACCACCGCCCGGCCGCCAGCGTCGTAACCCGAATCAACCGTCGTCTCAAACGCCACCGGCGGGCGCACGGACAAGGTGGCTTGCCGCTCGACGGAGACATCGCCGAGGCGCCCGGCCAATGTCACCGAAGCGGCCCCCGGCGTAGCGCCGGCGCGGAGTCGGAAGTTCACTCGCCCTTCACCGCCCGCCGGAACGTCAACCGTTCTGTCGAATCCATCCTCCGCCCCGAGGCGCTCCATCGCCTCGACCGATACGGCGACCTCCCCGTCAGCACCGTCGATGTTGTTCGCCACGCCAACCGCGACATCGAACACGTCGCCCGGCGCGGCGGCCAACGGCAGATTCGGCGACAGGACGATGGGACCTCGAACCGTGACGGGCCGTGCTCCCGCGCCAAGCTTGGCCTCGGCCACGCCCAATGCCATGACGCGCAATTCCCCGTTGAAGTAGTCCGGAATCGAGACGTCGACCTGACCTTGCG
Source organism: Gammaproteobacteria bacterium (assembly GCA_028819775.1). Next base: position 7,977 of record JAPPKV010000397.1, read on the forward strand.
CGGAGTCCGCTTCGAGGATGCCGAACCAGAACACGACGGGAGGTTCCGAACGCCGACGAAACGGGTTCAGGTTGGCGCCGAGCAGGCGGCCCAAATCCCCGCCACCCGGTGCCGAAACGCGGCGCAGCACGTCGTAGTCGGGAAGGATCAGATCGACCATCTGATGGGTCTCGACCTGCAACGCCTTCTTGCTGAGGAAGATCCCCAACGGATCCGGGGTGGAGTAGTCGGCGACCTGGAGGATTCCCTCGTCAACGGCGAAGAGTACGAGCCGCGAGGGTTCCGATGCGGTATAGCCGATCGTCAGCGGGGATCCCGGACGGACGCGCTCCGGGACCGAGAGTTCGATGTCCAGGCGCCGTGCCGAACGGTCCACGGCGAACGGCGCGACCGCGTAGCTCAATGGACTGACGAAGATCTCCGCCGAGTCGATGTCGCGCACGAAGGCGACATTGACGTAGGCATTGCCTTCGAGGTCGTCGGGCACCCGTATGCTTGACAGGACGTTGTTCGTCTCCGAACGAAACCACTCGAAGGCATGCACACGGTCCCGCTCGATCGTTACCAAGCCCGTACCCGCGTAGGGTGCCGTGATCTCGACCGTGATCTCGTCGCCCGGCGCATACTCCCGGCGGTCGAGCTTGAGATCGAGTTCCGCGTCACGTTCGAGATTGCCGGCAACGTTGGCCGCCCCGGCCACGGCAAACTCGACCCGGTTCAGCCTCACCCCGTCGGCATCGACGATGTCGAGCGCGAAACGTCCGGGGCGGCTTGTCGGCAGCGTCACCTCGGCACCCCCGGACGGCAATTCGAACGGCGTCCGCTCGAGTTCGGTCTCCTTGACCACGGACTGGTATGCGAACTTGCCGTTCGGTTGCTTGACGAGTGCCGACACGTAGCGGCGTTCCACGAGGATCGACTGCAGACGCTCCCGCGCCACCGCTTCGAGGTCGCGGTCGATGGCAAGGAAACGCACGGTTCGGGCGCCCTCCAGGGCGATGAAGTCCAACGCACCGTCCGCCCGGTACCCGACGAGCGCATCTGCCGGCGACAGGAGCGTTCCAGTCAAAGCCTTGACGCCGCGCCCGCCACTTGCCTCGTATCCCTGCGCCCTCAGTACCAGCCGGTAGATGCCGTTGGTGTACTGCCCGACATCAAACGACATCACCCCAACGCCGTCCTGGTCGGTAGCCGTCTCGTCGAGATCGAGGGTCACGGGCTTCGGCGGCGTGTCGGGGTCGCGGTAGGGATCCGCGAATACGAACCCCGGGTGTTCCGGGAAGTGCGGGGAAATCGGCGTCAACTCGAGACTGCCCGTCACCCGCCGACCCTGTGCGGCGGTCCCGAACAGGTTTTCGAGCGTCACCCGTGCCGAGTGGCGTCCTGGCTTCAGCCACGCGCGGCGAGGCATTTCCCGTGTCGTCGACGAATCCCCCGGAGCAGCGGCGACCTCTTCGACGATCGCCGCGCGGATTCGCAAACGGTCCGGCTGGTATTCCTCGACGCTGAACGTCGTGCCACCCAGGGCACGGAGCCGGCCATTGTCGTCCACGACGTAGACACTCGCCCGATAGCTACCGGTCGGCGACTCGGGGCGGGTTTCGAAGTCCCAAGCGAGGAGCCCGTCGGCGGGCAGCACGGTCCGGGTGGCGAGTGCCCGGTTGCCACGGGCGTCCGTGACCCTCAACTCGATCGGCGCTCCCGGTACGGCGCCGAAGTCGCCCTCCCTCACGATGCCGAACAAGCGCACCGTTTCGCCCGGCCGGTACAACCCCCGATCGGTGTAGAGCGCCGCCTTGAGGCGCTCGGCATCGTCCTTCGCCGTGTATTCGCCACCGATGTCGAATCCCGACCATCTCAACCGGCGATCGCTGCGTTGGTACGGCATGAACGTGACGTCGCCCTCGTGCCGAACCACGAACACGCTCGGCTCCCGATCACGTTCGAAGTCGTCCGCCGCGGCAAGCCGGGCATGGCCTTCGGCGTCGGTGGTGGCGGTCAGAACCGCCAGTCCGTTCTTGCCGAGGAGTTCCACCTCGGCATCCTCGACGGGCTCGCCGGTGGCAATCGAATGCACGAAGACGTGCTGGCTCTTGTCGGCATTGGTCTTGACCAGCAGACCGAGATCCGTGACCAGCGCCATGCGCCGATCGAAATCGCCAACCACCCGTTCCGTCTCCGGGTCCCAACCCTGAACCTTGACGAAGAACAAGCCGCCGGCATCGAGAAACTCGTCGAGATCCAAGGTGGCGTAGACCTTCTCCCGGGGGTGACCGGGGTTCAGTTCCACGATACGAGTGGTCAACTTGGCGAGGTTGTCCGCATCGAACCGGTACCGGAACCAGGGATCCCGGATGTCACCGCCCGTCTGACTCGCCAAGTGGTTGAGCGTACCCGGCAGGAGTTGCTGAATGTCCACCTTGACGGCCGAAACGCCTCGTCCAGAGAACGTCAGCAGGCGGTTGCCCGTCAGGGGCAGCAAGGCACCGTCCTGCGCGATGGCAGCCTCCTTCGGGTAGTCCGGCACACGCACCACGTCGTCGTACGCCGATGCCAGCACGAAATCGCCGGCGGAGGTCAAGCCGGGTTCGATGCGCAGGTAGACGAACCGGTTCGGCGGTGCATCGAACGTGACGCTCTGCAACATCGCCTCGTCGCGCTCAGCGGGATTCACGGTCAACGCCACCGGCACGGATCGCGCCAGCACCTCCGCCGTTGCCTCGGCGGGAGAGCGCCAGCTGTAGTACGGATAGGTCGTGTTGCCGATTCGGTGGTCCCTTGGCAGCAACCACGCCGCCATCCGTTCTCCGAATTGCTCGGTGTCGACGTGATCGGTGAACGACACCGCGACGGTCTGCACGGGATCTCCCTGGGCATCGTCGACCATCGACGCGCTGACACGTCCGACGCGGAAGTAGCTCTCTCGGTCGGGCAGGCGAACCTGCGCGAACAGCGCCTCCTCGAATACCCCGTCGCCGTTCAAGGGCTCGAGATCCTCCACCACCGTGACGGTCGCGAAGTGCTCCCGCTCGGGAATTGCGACGACGTCCGAATGCACGTGGGCGGTTCGGTCGTAGGGTCCGTACTCCACCCGGAACCCAAGTTCGCCCACCTCGGCTTCCGACGCCTCCGGTCCTTCCCGGAGCGCGAGGCCAAGGCGTTGTTCGAAATCATCCCGCGCAACCGGGTGCGAAAAGCCGAAGCTGGCGGTCACCCGCCGTTCGGTTGCGTTCTCAGGATGCTGGTAGAAGGTCGCTTCAAGCACTTTCGCGACGAACGGCGGCGTCCGGAACTCGACGGTCCAGTCGGTCAATTCGACGTCCGGCGCAAACAGGTCGGGGGATAGTCTCACCCGGTATTCGCGGTCCGCCGGCCAATCCTCCGACGACTTGAACACAAGCTGGTTGTCCGTCTCGAAACGCCACTCGCCGGCGATCGGCGGGTCCAGTTCGACGCCCTCCTCCAGAACCTCGCCGACCAGGTCCAGGCGCGCCGCCGACAACCTCGGCGGCGGTTCGGTTTCGCCGCCCCCGAGCAAGTAATGGAAGTCGAGACCAAGCCGATCCCAGACCAATTCATCGCGCTTGACGCGTGAGATGCCCGGCGGGTCGATGTCCACCGCCACGCGCAGGGGCTTCGGCAAGCCCTGGTAGTAGAAATAGCCACCCGCCGCCAACATCAGCAAGCCGATAAATGCCAATGTGCCGTAACCGACGCGCCGCAGGCCGACTCGCATGAGCCACGCCGGCGGGTACCAGGAGAATTCGCCAAGCGCCGCCGCAACGAAGGCCTTGGGTTTCATGGCCGCCTCCCCCAAGAACTAACCCCTCACCCTAGTGGGCGTCAGGGAAGAGAGGGGGGAAGAACAATGGAAGTTTCGAACGAGTGCCGCGAGACCGCTGAATCGCTCTCCACTTTCACGGGCTCACGGCCGTTTCAACGCGGTCGCGAGGCAGTCGCCACTGTAGACGCACTCGGGATGGCACATCGCCCCTTTCAAATCGGGGGCCGAGTTGCCCTGTTGCTCCTGTTCGGTGATCGGCAGCCGGATCGCGGCATCCATGGGGGAACATCCCTCATTCATCGGCTGGCATCGCAGGTGGGCTGATGTGTGCAGGATCCGGGGCCCCGTCCGGAGGGAACATCGCCCCATTCAATCCGGGGCCGAGTTGCGCTTTGCCAGCAGTCGAACGCCAGAGGAGACTGCCTTCGTCGGCCCCGCGCCGGTGGACAGCCGGATGGGGGAAGCGACAGACTCTTCGGCTTCGCCCGACCTACACAGGATCTGCCATGCCGAACAACATCCGTCCGGAAGACGGTGCCGTCGCCGTGACCGGCAGCGCCGGGTACATCGGTTCGCACCTGGTGCTGGACCTCGTCGGTTCCGGCTACCAAGTACGTGCCTGCGTCCGCGACGCCACCAACCTGGCCAACACCGCTCACCTTGGCGCGATGAACCGAATCGGGCCCGGCACCGTCTCGCTACATTCCTGCGACATGACTGTGCCGGGCGTCTACGACGACGTGTTCGCTGGCTGCTCCGCCGTGTTCCACGCCGCTGCGGAGATGGGAAACCTCCAGGGGTCGACGCCGCAGAAGGTCTACGACGGCGGCCTT
>JAPPKV010000347.1:0-4548 GCA_028819775.1 Gammaproteobacteria bacterium
ACATCCACGACAACGCCTACGCCTTCGGCACCATCGACTTGACCGGCGACATGCCGGTCATCCTCGGTCCCGACGGCCCGAGCCTTGGCGGATTCGTGTGTCCGGCGACGGTCATCGAAGCCGACCGCTGGAAACTCGGCCAGCTTGCAGCCGGCGAGGGGGTGCGCCTCAGCGCCGTGACGGAAGCCGAAGCCCGACGCGTTGGCAAGATCCAGAACGACGCCATCGCGGGCGGTGACACCTCGGTGCTTGGAAGGCGGCTGTCCCCGAATCACCGGTTCGAGTCCGCGACCGTCGCCGAAGTCGACGACATCCGTGTTCGCCGCGCCGCCCAGGACGCCCTGCTCGTCGAGTTCGGCCCCAACGTCCTCGACATCGAGCTACGGCTTCGCGTCCATGCCTTGGAAGCCGGCATTGCCGAAGAGTCGGTGGACGGCATCCTCGAGACGACGCCGGGCATCCGTTCGCTGCTCGTTCGTTTCGATTGGCGACGGTTCAACGCCGCCGGCATCGTCGCGCGTCTTGGTCCGTTGTTGCACGCTGCGCTTGGCGTGTCGGAACCCCGTGTCGAGTCCCGCGTTGTCCATCTGCCGCTTTCCTGGGACGATCCCGCTTGCCGGAAGGCGGTGGACCGCTACCAACGCTCGGTCCGCGCGGACGCGCCGTGGTGCCCGGACAACATCGAGTTCATTCGCCGCATCAACGGCCTGGCCGATCGCCAAGCTGTCAAGGACATCGTCCTGTCGGCGGAGTACCTGGTCATGGGATTGGGCGACGTGTACCTGGGCGCGCCGGTGGCGACCCCCGTCGATCCCCGGCATCGCCTGGTGACCACCAAGTACAACCCGGCACGCACTTGGACGGCTGAGAACTCGGTTGGAATCGGCGGCGCGTATCTCTGCATCTACGGCGTGGAAGGGCCGGGCGGCTACCAGTTCGTCGGCCGCACCTTGCAGGTCTGGCACCGGCACCGGCGCGGATCCGCTTTCGACGAGCACTGGCTGCTGCGCCCATTCGACCGCCTCCGCTTCCATGAAGTCGACGCCGAACAACTCGCCGAGATGCGCGAGGCGTTCCCGCGCAGCGCCCTCGACATAGACATCGAGCCGGGGTTATTCGATCACCGGCGGCACCGGGCATTCCTGGACGACCATCGTGCCGCGATCGAGGACTTCGAACGGCGACGCAAACGGGCCTTCGGCCGGGAACTCGACGATTGGCGGGCACGCGGATTGATGACCCTCGACCACGCCGACGGAGACATGGCGATCCCCGACGGTACCGAGGCGAACGGTGATCGGGCGGTGTTCGTCGCGAGCCCCTTGGCCGGGTCGATCTGGTCCGTGTCCGTGAAGTCGGGCCAGCGCGTCGAAGCGGGCGACGTGCTGTTCGTCGTCGAGTCGATGAAGGCCGAATTCGAGGTCAGGGCCGAACAGCGCGGCGTCATCGGCGACGTACTCGTACACAAGGGCCAGACCGTGCGGGCGGGCCAGCCGCTCGCATGGAACGAACGCGAACGGGAGTGCAAGTGACCGGACGCGGTCGTTCCATGCGGGGTCGGTGTGGCCGGGCCGGCTTTGGGGCGCTCGCGTCCGCCGCATGACGGTACCGGCGACCCTTGCCGAACTGCGCGCGGCGTACCTGTCGGGTCGCCTTCACCCGTCGGACGTAGTGGCGGAACTCCTTGCCCGGGCGTCTCGGACAGAGGACCACGCCGTGTGGATCCACCGGCTTGGCGAATCCCGGCTCGCCCCCTATGTCGACCGCCTGGCGGGGCTCGAGATCGAGGGCGCGCCGCTTTGGGGCGCGCCGTTTGCGATCAAGGACAACATCGACCTGGCCGGGGTTCCGACGACCGCCGGCTGTCCGGGATTCGCCTACACGCCAGAACGTTCGGCGACGGTGGTGGAGCGGCTCATCGGTGCCGGTGCGATCCCCCTCGGCAAGACCAACATGGATCAGTTCGCCACCGGCCTGGTGGGCACGCGGTCGCCCTACGGTGCCGTGCGCAACGCCGTTTGCGCGAACTACATCGCCGGTGGCAGCAGCAGTGGTTCGGCGGTCGCGGTCAAGCTCGGATTGGCTTCGTTTGCGCTCGGCACCGACACGGCGGGCTCCGGCCGGGTACCGGCGGCGTTCAACGATCTGGTGGGGTTCAAGCCGACACGGGGCGCTTGGTCCACGCGTGGCGTCGTGCCGGCCTGTCGCACCCTGGACTGCGTGTCAGTCTTCACGCGTTGCGTGGCGGACGCCCGCGCGGTGGCCAAGGTGGCAGGCGCGTTCGATGCGAAGGAACCGTTCTCGCGGCATGTGCCGCAGAAGGACTTCGACTCAGCCAATGCCCGTTTCGGCTGCTTCGAGCCGGCAACGCTGCCCGATGTCGACGAGGGGTTCCGGCATCGCTACGCGGACTTCCTTGCGGCATTGCCGGGTCGCCCGCAGCACATCGAGGCGACGCCTTTCCTCGCCGCCGGCGAATTGCTCTACGACGGCCCGTGGCTAGCCGAACGCTACGCCGCAGTCGGCGCTTTTCTGGAAGCGAACCCGGAAGCCGTGCATCCGGTGACGCGCACCGTGGTTGCGCGCGGGAAAGAGCCGAGTGCCGTGGATTTGTTCCGTGCCCAATACCGCTTGGCCGCGTTAAGACGCGAGGTCGAAGAGATATTTGCGGACATTGATGTTTTGGTCCTGCCCACGGCGCCCAGGGTGTATTCGCGGCAGGAGGTTGAACGGGATCCGTTGGGCACCAATACGAAACTCGGCAAGTTCACCAATTTCGTGAACCTTCTCGATTTTTGCGCCATAGCGATTCCGGCGGGTTCAACACGGGCGGGACTGCCGTTCGGTGTCACCTTGGCAAGCCCTGCCGGCTTCGATTTCGCGCTCTTGAACACGGCCGGTCGCCTGCTCGGCGGATTAGTGTAGGGGACGCCCTTGCGGCGTCCCGAGCCGCCCGAACTAGGGCCGTTCCCCACGCGAACACGCCTCGTCCCAACGTGGCCACCTACAACGTGATGCTGCGGGTCCGGCAGTTGTCCTGGGCGTTTCCTTCGCAGGGCACGTCGATGCACATTTCGTAGGTAGTCCTTCCGGACTGGCCCGTGCCGATCTGCTGGCGTTCGAAGATCTGCTCTTCGTTGGGTGCCAGCGCGGGAATGTCGAGTACGACGTCGTCGCCGCCGGTGAACCGCAGCTCGCCCGGGAGCGACGTCCCGGTGCCGCGGTTGATGACGCCGATGGTGACTTCCACCGGGTCGCCGACCTCCCCGGCGTACGTTTGGATCCTTGAAAAGTCCATGTCCGGCCCGTCCCCGAGCAGAATCTCGGCGGGTACGGCGCAATTGTTCGAACGCACCCTCTCGCCGCGGACGCCATCCACGCAGGCACCGCAGAAATAGCAGCCGTCGTCCGTCGGTGCGGTCATCGCGAACGAAATCACCTGCGTCTCGCCGCTGTCGAGGGGTCCGACCGAATCGGTTCCCGCAAGGTTGCCGGCAGTTTCGTAGGCACTTTCCGAAGCCAGGTAGTAGCGTGTCCCCGCGCCGTGGGAGCGACCGTCGCCGAGATTGTGGACCGTGGCGGTGAAGGTGAACGAGGCGCCGGGACCCGGTGAATCGCTGCTGACCGACGCCTCGTCGATGGCGAGGTCGGCGACCTTCGTGATGGCGTAGCCGTAGACCGTGTCATCGGTCGAGTCGGCGACGTAGAGCCTGTCGTTGGCGGCCGCGATTCCGGCGGGCGATCCATTGTCCGGGTGCAGGCCGAACTCGACCACCGTGTCTCGCTCGCCCGATGTCGAGTAGGCGTAGACGTGGTCGTCGATCAGGTCGACGACGTAGAGACGGTCATCCGCAAACGTCATGCCCCACGGCGTGTCGTTGCCCCGGAACAGGTCGAAATCGGCGGGGGCTTCGCGTTCTCCCGTCGCGCCGTATGCATAGATCTTGTCGTCGGTCCGGTCGGCGACGTAGAACCGGCCGGCAGCGAACGCGAGGCCAGATGCACTGCCGTTGTCCGCGTCGAGGGCGAAGTCGGCATCGGCATCGCGCTCGCCCGACGCGTCGTAGGCATAGACTTTGTCGTCGCCCGCGTCGATCACGTAGAACCTGCCCATCGCGTAGGCGATGGCCACCGGGCGGTCGTTGTCGGCGTCGAGGCCGAATTCCGAATCGGGATCGCGGGCAGCGGAAGTCCGGTACGCGTAGACGTGGTCGTCCTGGGAGTCGACAACGAAGAACCGGCTGTTGCCGTAGGCGATGCTGACCGGCCGGCGGTTCAGTGCATCCAGCGCAAATCCGACCGTCGGGCCGTCGATGTCCACGGGAACCGTGATCTCCAGGACCTCGGAGCAGTTTCGTTGCACGTACTCGTCCGGGAGTCGGTCGATGCAGGCACCGTAGTAGTAGAACCCGGCCCTCGCGGGTGCTGTCACGGACGCCGACTGATCGCTCGCTTCGCCGACTTCGAGTGCATTCAGCTCACCGTTGCCAACCTCGTCGTCGTTGCGGGGGATCGTCGTGTCCCTGGACCGGTAGTAGCGCACGGTTG
>JAPPKV010000347.1:4558-12341 GCA_028819775.1 Gammaproteobacteria bacterium
CGGTGCCGAACGCCGGTGGCCGACATTGCGCACCGTGACGTCCAGGGCGAATGCAGTTCCGGCGTCAGGCTCGAAATCGTCGGTCGCGAAGGCATCCACGACAAGATCGGGCCGGTCGCTGGGGTAGGCGAAGACCCGGTCGGGGTCGACCACGAAGAAGCGACCGTCTACGTAGTCGATGCCCCGGGCAAGACCGTTGCCGTCCGCCAGCACGAAGTCGGCAGCCGGGTCGCGGTCCCCGTTGGTCCGGTAGGCATAGACGCTGTCCTCGAAGATGTCCACCACGAAGAACCGGTCGTTGCCGTAGGCGATGCCGCGCGGCGATAGGTTGTCGGGGTCGAGGTCGAAGTCCGCATCCGCGTCGCGCTCCCCGGTAGACCGGAAAGCGTAGACCTTGCGCGTCCAGTTGTCGGCCAGGAACAGCCGGTCGTCGAAAAAGGCGATGCCAAGGGGCTCGCGAATGGCGTTGTCCACCGTGAAGCCGGCGTCGGGAAGGGCCTCGCCCGTCGTGTCGTAGACGAACACGTTGCGTGGCGCGAGCCTGTCGAGGAAGTCGTCCGCGTCGACGACGTAGAACCGGTCGGCCTCGACCGTGACACCCGCTGGCATCTTGTTGTCGTCGGCGAGTTCGAAGTCCAAGGCGGTCGCCGGTTCACCGGACTCGTCGTAGGCATAGACCTTGAGGTCGGTCTCGTCCACGACATAGAAGTGTCCGTCGTTGTGTACAAGCCCGCCGGGTGCGCCGTTGGCGTGCAGGAGGTCGAAGTCCCGCGCACGGAGCGCGGGGGTACGGACGATTCGCCCTCGCGTCACCACGCCCTCGTCGACAACGCAGCCCGCAGCATCCCGGCAGGTGTAACGGTGGTCGCCCGTCTCGACGTAGCCGCCGTTGTCGAAGTCGATGCGTACTGCGCCGTCGGAAACCGTCGTGACGGCGCCGCGAACCACTTCCGGGACGTCCGATTCAGATAGCGATCCGATCATGGCGGTTAGCTCGTGGGTGACGCGGTCGCCATCGCCACGGGTGGCCTCGAGAAGCCGCCAGCTCGCCTCCGCGCCGCCATCACACCCGCTCAGGCGGCCCGAGACCCGTGACTCGAAGACGAGATCGGACGAGCACGAACTGCCGTCGTCGGCGGTCAGTGACAGCGATGCCGTGGCTGCTCCCGTATTCGAGTAGGAATAGCTCCCTGAGGCGGTTTCCCCGGCCTGCGTGTCGCGATAGCGATCCTCATCGAGGAAGTCGACGTATCTGGTCCCGTCGCCCTGCACGATCCGCTTGCCGACTGCACGGTCATTGAACGCCGAAGCATTAGGTGGCGCCGTGTTCGTCGGAACGCCTGACAGGTTGGACAGGTGGCCCGTTGGACTTTCCAAGAGGCTCATGACGCCGATCCGCGTGTCGGATTCGACGATCAATTGCCATTTGCCGGTCCCGTCGCCGAGACGGCCACCGAAATCCGGGCTACCGGCTTCGAGTTCCCCAGCGTCCCATGTTCTCGTCTGCCCCCCAGCCAAGGACAGTTCGATGGTGCCGCCCGGCGCCGCGCCGTGATCGTCGACTCCGTCAATCCAAACATTTGCGGCGTGCGTGCCCGGGTTCGCCAATCGCAGTTGACTAACCTGGGCGGTGTTGCTGGCGGGATTGAATATCGCGACGCGATGCCGGTGCCCGACGGCGGGCACGTTGCCGTACATCGGCGTCACGAAGCCGTCTGGCGTGCGGATGTAGGAAAGCACCTCGATATCGAGGTCGCTGGACACCGACAGGCGCCAGTCGTCGACGGCGCCGCCCACGCCGGGCAGTCCCTTTGCAGAGTTGCCGAATTCCCAGTCGTCCGAGTTGAAATGAAGCGTCTCGCCTGCGCCGATCGAGAGCATGACCGGATCGTGGTCCTGGTTGGAATCGACACTGACCGATCCGGACTCGTCAGAACGGTTGATCACGCGGACGAACCCCTGCCTGGCGGTCGGATCCGATGCGGCCGGGAACAGCGCCACGACATGGCTTCCCGTCTCGTCCATGACATTGGGAGTGGCCGACAGGTTTGAGATCTCGCCGCTCGGACTCGCCAACAGGTTGACCACCGTGACCGGCCTGTCCGCATGGACGGACAATTGCCATTTCCCCATGCCGTCGCCCAGCGAGCCTTCGAACGCGGCGCCCCCGGTCTCGAGTTCCGCCGAGGTCAAGGTGCGTGCGACACCGGCCGGAATCTCGACATCGACACCGTCGCCAGGGGTCATTCCCCGATCGTCGGTCCCGGTGATCGTTACCTTGGCGACATCGTCGCCGGAATTGATGAGGCGCAACGAACTCACTTGGTTGGCGTTGCCCCCCGGGTTGAAGAACGCAACCCGGTACGAGTCGTCTTCGCGCCGTGCAACGGTATCGTGCATGGCGGTCAGGAACCCGTCGGCGGTACGGATATAGGCGAGCACCTCGACATCGAGATCACTCTCGACCTTGAGCCGCCAGTCGCCGTTGCCGGGCCCGGTACCGACCGCGATGCCCTTGTCGTCGTTGCCGTTCTCCACGTCGTCGGAGTTCACGTGAAGCGTTTCCCCGCCTTCGATCGGGAGGACGATGGGTGGCGCGCGGTTGCCTGCGTCGTCGACTAGACGTAGGCGGACCTCGCCGGCTCGCCCGGCGTGATTGATGATGCGCACGAGTCCTTGGCGAACCGGATCCGATGCCGAGGGAAGCAGCGGCACATCGTGGGCCTCCGCGACGTGTGCGTGGCCGCCGATGCTTGCGGCCAGGACACCGGCAAACCAGACGTGATTGGGGAAATGGAGATGGTTTATGACGACCGAGCCTCGATGGCGACCGCGATTCGCTTATATCGCTGGCCCTTGATGATGGCAACTATCGCCTTGGATCGGATCGTGCGGCGTCGGTTCCCGACCGAATGGCCCGGCGTCACCTAGAGCGGACGACGTACGACTCCGGCTCCAGTCCAAGCAACGTGCGCCCGGCGTCCTCCATCAAGTGCGGCGCCACGGTCGCGTGCTGGCGCACGACCCTCACGTCCCGGCTTATGCGTTCCAACGGCTCGCCGATCCGGTTGGCGGACGTGCCGGCCGCTTCGCACAGGATGTCCACGGTTTCCACGGCCGCTCGGGCGGTGTCCGAGGCGATGATGTGGAACATCGCCCTGTCTCGCGGGGATACGTCGTCGCCGCGCAGGACGGTTTCCCAGCTTGCGGCGGTGAGATCCATCAAGGCTGCACGTGCACCCGTGAGACGGGCCTCCGCAAGGGCGATGGCACGCTGGGCGAACGGTCGGTCGCGCACGGTCCGGGTCGTAAACCGCGGTTGCTTGGCGGTTGCAAGTTCGATGAAGGCGTCGATGGCCGCTCGGGCGATGCCGATGGCAACGGCGGCCTTGTTGTAGGCCAGGCGGTTGCCGAGCGGCAGGCGCAGCTGGGGCGTGGTCGCCTCGTTGCCGCCGATGGGAGCGATGATCCGGGAATCCGGAACGTAGACGTCATCGAGGCGAACGTCGTGGGATCCCGAGCCGCGAAGGCCGGCCACATGCCAGGTGTCGACGATCTCGAATTCTCCTTCCGGAACGACCGCGTAGCGGTTGCCCTCGTCAAGCAGATCGTCCCCATCGTAGAGACGCACCGTGGCCCCGAAAATCTGCGCGTTGTGGATGCCGCTCGCGAACTGCCACTGGCCGGTTACCCGCCAGCCGTCGCCGTCCCGCTGCGCCGGATGAACGGCTGCCGTGGAACTCGCCATGATGGTCATCGGGTCGGCGATCAACTCGGGGCAGCGGTCCTTGAACCCCGGTCCGATCAGTCCGAAGGTCTCGATGCCGATCATCAGGTTCCAGCCGGCGCTGCCGTCGGCCCGGGACGCGGCCTCGATGACGCCGATTTGCGTCATGGGATCGGCATCGGCACCGTGGATGTCCTCGGTTCCGGCAAGGCGGTAAAGACCGTGCCGGGCAAAGGCCTCGGCGACCGGTTGGGGCAGGTGTCGGATCCGCTCGGCTTCGTCGGCGTGGCGGCAGATCAAGGGCGCAAGGCTTTCGGTTGTCGCGATGTGGTTCGGCGCGGTCACGCCAACGAGTGTAACCCGCTGTCGGGGCGTCGGCGGGTAAGATGTGGGCATGAACGAGTCGGGTGGTAGCGACGGGGAACCGGTTGCGGACGCGACGTCCGCGCCGATCGCCTGTCCCAACTGCGGTGCTTTGAAGCAGGGCAGGTTCTGCGCGGTCTGCGGCCAGAACGACCGCGACTACCGGCGGTCGTTGTTTCCGGTTGTCTACCAGATCTCGGCGGAGACCTTCGAGGCCGACTCGAGGGTGTGGCGGACTCTGGGTGCGCTGTTCTACCGTCCCGGGTTCCTGTCGCTTGAGTTTTCGCGAAACCGCCGCGCTCACTACTTGTCGCCGTTTCGGCTTTACCTGTTCACGAGCATCTTGTTCTTTCTCGTGCTGTCCTTGACCGTCGACGACCCCAAACAGGGCGATGGGCCGGGCCTGACCCGGGTCCAGGTGGGCGACTCGGCGGAGGACAAGGACGACGCCATCGCCAATTTTGGTTTCGACAAGCTCGAGGCGAACTCCGAAGCCATCGAGACCTTGAAGCGCAGCTTGGGCGGGGAGCGGGCCAGCAAGATCGACGAGATCTTGGCACGCCCCGAGTCGTCGTTTCCCCGGATGGTGCTCGTGGCCAACGCGGAAGGGCTCGCCGGCGGAGACGAGGGCCTCGACGTGTTCGTCGCGGGTCAACTCGTGGATGTATTCCACGCGCCGTGGCCGGTGGTCCGGGATCGCTTCGTAGGCTACCTGCCTGTTGCCATGTTCTTCGTCCTGCCGCTTTATGCGCTTATGCTGAAGGTGTTGTTCATCCGGCGTCACCGGTTCTACGCCGAGCACTTGGTGTTCAGCATTCACATCCACACGATCGCGTTTGTGGTGTTCGGCGTCGCCTTGGTGACACCGGAGAGTTGGCCGGCCGTTGACGGGATCCTTCTACTCGCGCTGACGGGTTACTACTTCGTGGCGCTCAAGCGCTTCTACGCCACGGGCGTTCTCGCGACCATCGCGGGTTTCCTGTTCCTGACGTGGCTATATTCGCTATTGCTCGCCGCTGTGTTGTTCGGTGCGTTGGCGGCCGTCGTCGTGTTGTTCTGACAGTGGCAGGCGCGTTCGATTCCGCGCCGGTCAGCAGAAGTGGCCCCTAATACGTGAATTTAGGGCGTAATCAACCCTAAAGGCACGATTTGGGAGGCGAAAAAAGTCAGTTCTTCCCGCCAAGGGTGATAGGCTCCGAACGTCATACGGTTTGCCGAGGACAAGTGTCCATGCGTCGAACCGCTGCCTGCGACGGTCGACCGCTGGCCCCGTACCCGGCGTCCAATGCCGGGGCCCCAACGGCTGTCGCGAACGAGAAGAACGGCGTCGGCGATGCCTCGGCGCAGAACGTTGAACCGCTCGCCAAAGCGGCGAACGTGGGCTGGGAGCACCTCCATACCTTCGCCGTACTCGCGCGCACCGGCTCGCTGCGTCGGGCGGGTGTCGAACTGAACGTCCACCCGTCGACTGTGTGCCGCCGCATGGAGGCTCTGGAGCATCGCCTCGGCGTGAGCCTGTTCCGGCGGGAACATCACGTGCTGCGGATCACCGAAGCGGGCCGCAGTGCGCTTGAGCCGGCGGAACGCATCGCGGCGCAGATCGCCGATCTGGAGCGGACGTTGTCCGGCGTAGACGACCAGCTCGCTGGCAAGGTGAGAATCGGCGTTCCGTGCGAACTCGCAGCCTGCATGATAGAAGCGATCAACGAGTTCGAGCAGGCGAATACGGCCATCGATGTGGAGATCCGATCCATTGCCGCCGACACGGATCTCGATGGCCTGGACATCGATTGCGCAGTCGCGGTCACCGATCACCCGCCTGATCACCTGATCGGCCGGCTGCTCGGACGATTGACGGTGGCTGCCTATGTGAGCGTGGCATATCTGGACCAGCACGATCCCGCAGGGGCACCCGAGGCGTGTGCCGGTATCCAGCTGACGAGTGTCGGGGGAAGAGGCTGCGATCTCATGAAGCACCTGCTTCCCGATGTGCCGGTTCGAACCCACTGCGACGATGTCGGTTGCGTCCTGCACGCCGTTCGAGCGGGCATGGGGATCGCTGCGTTGCCGTGCATGTTGGGCGACTCCGAGCCCTCGCTGGCACGCGTTGGGACCGGTCTCATCGAGCTGGCGGGCGTGTGGCTCCTCGCGCATCCCGACACCCGATCCGTCGTGCGTATCGAGGCTGCCAGGAACGCGCTTGCCGCAACGCTTGCTCGCCGAGTGTGCCCGCAAGGTGTTGCGAAAACGCAACATCGTTTTGCATCGGTGTCTGTTGATGCGACTACGACGTGGCAATAGGGTGCGCCTCAACCTCCCTTTGGAGAACTGAAATGAAACACTTTGCGAAATACCTAGGTGGACTGGCCATGAGTGCGGCGTGTCTGCTCGCCGGTGCCGCCGAAATGCCTCACAGCATCGAATACCGCATCCTCGGCGACAAGCTCTACATCGTTGCCAACGACCTGAACGGAGACATGGTCGGCATCTCGGAGCAGGCCATCGACGGCTGGCCAGTGGGTATGGGAATACCCGACCGGAGCTACGAGCTGAACATAGGCTCGGCGGGCGGACCCACGGAATCGACGGCGACCGTGGCCTACTCGGACGATGGTTGTGGCGACGTCAGGGTTGAGACGACGACGGAGGCGTTCGAGACTGAGAAGCGCATCATCGTCATCACACCGATCAAGGTGTACTGCGACGACGAACTGCTGGACGTGTTCGTGTCGAGGATCAAGGTTCCCAAGCCGGAATCGCCGGATCCACCGGGCGAACAGTAGCAGTTGGGGAGTCGGGGCGGGCGGCTATCGTTTCCGTCCCGGCTCCTCGGGTGAACTCAAGTGGATTCCACCATCGCAGGGCGTGGCGCGGATCGACCGCAGCCAGATTGGGCACCGGGCGACACGGTTGTTGCAGATAGTGATCGCTGGCGAGGGAGGCGGCACGCAGGAGTCATCCCGGCGGGGCGGGACAAGCCAGTCCCTTGTTGCGTTTACTCGCCGACCTCGCTTCGAATCGCGTCGTGCGCTCGCCCAAGGACGTCGACCATCGCATCGACGCTGCGAGCCCCGGCCTGGAAGATCGCCGTGGCGTTCAAGGCACCCCAGCCGAAGCCCATCGCGCTGACCTCGGCGGCGCGGGCGCGGACGCGGTCCAACTCCGCGTAGAAGCGCTTGCCCGCTTCGTCTCGCGGCGGCACGTCGAGCATCATCTGGTAGCCAATCTCGTCCGGGTCGCGCCCTGCTTCTTCGGCGTAGGCGGTGATCTTGGCCTGGCATCTTGCCGCGATGCCGGGGTCGGTGATGGCGGTGGCCAGCCAGCCGTCGCCGTACTCCGCGACTCGTTTCAATGCGCGGTTCGAATTGCCGCCGATCCAGATGGGCAACCGGCGACCTTGGGGCGGCTTGGGCTCCATCGCCATCGCCGTGGAGGTGTAGAACCGGCCCTGGTAGTCGACGTTCTCGTCCGACCAGTAGGCGCGCATGAGTTCGATGGCCTCGTCCATGCGGCGACCGCGGGTGTGGAAGTCCTCCTCCAGAGCGTCGTATTCGGATTCCTGCCAACCGACGCCGATGCCGAGGCGTACCCGGCCGCCGGATAGCGTGTCCAGCGTGCTTACCTGCTTCGCGACCAGTACGGGCTGGCGCTGCGGCAGCACGAGGACCTCGGTACCGAGGCCGATGCGTTCGG
>JAPPKV010000435.1 GCA_028819775.1 Gammaproteobacteria bacterium
ACTGCCCTCGCGCGTGGTCGGCGAAGCGGTGATGACGGAACTCAAGAAGGTGGACCAGGTGGCGTACGTGCGCTTCGCCTCCGTCTACCGCGACTTCCAGGACATCAGCGAGTTCTCCGAGGAGATCGCGCGACTCAAGGTCGAGCTAGCGGTGGCACCCCAGCCCGACGAATGATGGCGACGATACGGCATCGAGGGTTGACTCGAGTGGGAGCCACTTGCCGCGGACTAGAGAGATAGCGTCGTGATCGGCGAGGTTGACCGCCTGTTCCTGCGGCGCGCTGTCGAACTGGCGAAGCGCGGCCTCTACAGCACCACCCCGAATCCTCGGGTCGGCTGCGTGATCGTCCGGGACGGCCGTGTGATCGGACGGGGCTGGCATGTGCGCCGCGGCGAGGCCCACGCCGAGGCCAATGCAGTCGCCGACGCGGGCGGCGATGTCGAGGGCGCAACGGTCTACGTGTCCCTGGAGCCCTGCTGCCACACCGGCCTGCAACCGCCGTGCACCGACGCGTTCATCCGGGGTCGCGTCCACCGTGTCGTGGGGGCCATGGGGGATCCGGATCCGCGCGTTGTCGGCATGGGCTACCAGACCCTGCGCGAGGCCGGGATCGAGGTGGACACGGTCGAACTGTCCGAGGCAGCCAACCTCAACGCGGGTTTCGTGAAGCGTTTCGCGATCGGCCGGCCCTTCGTGCGGGTCAAGGTCGCGGCCTCTATCGACGGTCGTACCGCCATGGCGGACGGCGAGAGCCAATGGATCACCTCCGACGAAGCCCGTGCCGACGTGCAGGCGTGGCGCGCCCGGAGTTGCGCCATCGTCACGGGGATCGGCACCGTGCTCGCCGACGACCCCAGGCTCAACGTGAGAAACGAAGCGTTCGCCGTGGACGGCATGATCCGCCAGCCGATGATTGCCGTGGCGGACAGCGCCGGACGGACACCGCCCAACGCGCGGCTATTCGACGGCAACGCCCGCGTGGTGGTATTCACCGGGGCACAAGCGCCGACCGGCGCCTCGCCCGGCGAGGTCGTTCGTCAACAAGGGAAGACCGTCGATCTCGCCGACATGCTCGGCTGGTTGGCGAACGAAGGCTGCAACGAAGTCCTCGTGGAAGCCGGCTCGCGGCTCACGGGCGCGTTTCTCCATAGCGAACTATGGGACGAAGCGGTGATCTACCAGGCACCCAAGTTCCTTGGCGGCAACGCGTGGCCGATGGCGGCGATGACCATCGAGCGATTGGCCGATGCGGTGCGCGGTACAATCCGCGAGACCCATGCCGTAGGGTCCGATCTCCGGGTGGTTCTCGCCCGCGAACCGCAGCGGTAGCAATTGCCGCAGACAATAGGATCTAGTCGTCCGATGAGCCGTTCCTCCATCAACGTCTGGGCACGCCGCCGCGCCCGGCGCACGCTGCTGCAGGCTCTCTATGCTTGGCAGATGACCGACGCCGAGTTCGACGAGATCGTTCGGCAATTCACGCCGGATCAGTTGAAGGGTGCCGATACGGACTATCTCCGCGAGTGCCTGCGCGCCGTCATGGATCGCGTGACGACGCTCGACCCGCTCTTCGAACCCTATTTGGATCGTCGAATCGACGAACTCGACTATGTCGAGCGAGCGATCCTGCGGGCGGGAAGCTACGAGATGAAGGAACGGCTCGACGTGCCGGCGCGGGTGGTCATCGACGAGTGGGTGGAACTCGCCAAGCGATTCGGCGCGGCGGAGAGTTTCCGCTACGTCAACGGCGTGCTGGATCGGGTCGCCCGAGACCTCCGGACCGCGGAACTCGGCGACACAGCATCCGCTGAGGACGGCACCCGGTGCGGGCCGCCTGGAGGTGCCGGTGGCTGACGCCGTGCACGAGTTCGAACTCATCGAACGAATCGTCGCCCGTCTGCGCGACACCGCCCGTGGTGACGGCGTCGTACTCGGCCCCGGCGACGATGCTGCGGTGCTTGAGATTCCGACCGGGCACCAGTTCGTGGTTTCCACGGACACGCTGGTGGCCGACCGCCACTACCCCGGCGGCGCCTGCGCCGATGCCATCGGCTATCGCAGTCTGGCGGTCGCAACCTCGGACCTCGCCGCGATGGGCGCGACTCCCGCCTTCGCCACGGTGTCGTTGACGGCCGAGAACCTGACTGTCAACTGGGCGGAACACTACGCCGGCGGTGTCGCGACGGCGGCGCGCGACTTCGGAATCACCATCGTCGGCGGCAACATCGCGCGGGGTCCCGAGAGCGTGACGGTGACGGTGCACGGTCACACGCCTGGCGGCATGGCGATCACGCGTTCGGGGGCAAAGCCGGGCGAGGTGCTATACGTCACCGGCTCGTTGGGCGGTGCGGGTCTTGCGCTCGCAGACGAGAACCTAGGCGAGTGGTCGTTGGTCGCCTTGAAGGAGGACTCGCCGCTCAAGCGGTATTGGATGCCCCGACCGCGCCTGGAACTGGGTATCGGCCTGCGGGGAATCGCCAGCGCGGCCATCGACATCTCCGATGGTCTGTCGTCGGACCTGGATCACCTGTGTCGTGCGAGTGGCGTCGGTTGCGATGTCGACCTGGACGCCATCCCGCTGTACCCCGGCGCGACGGCATTGGATGCGGTGGCGATGGGAGACGACTACGAACTGGCGCTTGCCGCGCCCCCCGATGTGCGTGACACCATCGCAGACCTTGCCCAACGGCATGGGATACCCATCACTCCAATTGCCACCCTCCGGAAAGACGCGAATCCGCGGGCGAGTTGGACGCAGGGCGGCACCCCGGTCGAGGTTCGGCCCGGCTATCGTCACTTCTGACGGTTAGGGCGCTTCATGGGTAGTCGGGACGGCCAGACCGGGTTTTCCTGGCGCCAACTGCGCGACCCGTGGGTGTTCGTCGCCACGGGCTTCGGTTGCGGATTCGTTCCCGTAGCCCCGGGTACGGTGGGCTCGGCATTGGGTGTCGCGATCTGGTGGCTTGTCCTCTCCGATCAAGACGTCTACACGCGCGCAGCGGCGGCGTTCGCGGCGTTCTTCGCCGGCGTGCTGATCGTTGACCGCGTGGTCAAACGTCACCGGCTCGGCGATGCGCCGGCCATTGTTCTCGACGAGATCGCCGGCGTCTGGTTCGCCCTTCTCTTTGTCCCGATGTCGCCCCTATGGGTGGCCGCAGCCTTTGTGCTGTTTCGTATCGCCGACATCGCCAAGCCTTGGCCCGTCTCCTGGGCCGACACCCGCATCAAGGGAGGACTTGGCATCATGGCCGACGACCTGATCGCGGGTTTGATGGCAAGCGTGGTGGTCGGCGCGGCCGGGTTGGCGATGTCCTGACCCAACGCGGCGTTCTACGTGGTCGCTAGCGAACGTCCTGCTCGTCTGTGGCCGACAGCTCCAGCTCGTCGCCTTCCTGCGTCAACGCCTTGATGCGCAATTGGGCCGAACGCAAGGCCGCCTGGCACTCCCTGGTGAGTTTGATGCCCCGCTCGAACGCGGCCAGCGACTCCTCGAGACTCAAGGAGCCGCCTTCCATCTTGGCCACGAGCTCCTCGAGTTCCGCGAGAGCCCCCTCGAAGTCGACGGGGCCGTCGGCATCCCGATTGTCCTGTTGAGCCTCTTTTTCCCTCGGCGTTTCCGACATGATCTCTAGCGTTTCTCCCGGGCCACATTCGCTTTGTCGACCGAGAACGACGCGCCGTTGACGAGCCGCCAAGTGGCGGTTTCCTCGTCGAGCACGACCAAGCCCAGCCGTTCCAGGTTGGTCAATTCTCCGCGTACTTCCCAAGCCCCGAAAGGCGTCTCGCCGGCGCGCAGGTGAGCGGTCACATCGCCGGGCCTAAACGCCGTGCTTCCGGCGTCGTGCAACGCCGTCACCGCATCGAACACGGTCTTCGTGCGCCTTGCCTGTTCGCTCACTTGAGGGTCTCGGGGATGAACGGGCGGGGTTTGTACCAGAAATCGGGATGGGTTGCGATGCAACGCGGAATTGAGCCCCATGGCTAGACGCCCCGTCCTGTTGGGTGGCGGACCGGTCGCGTCTCGCATTCGGCATGCGTCTCGGGTGTTCGAGATTTGCAGCGTTTTGGCGAAGGCCGTCGCGACGCGCATGCGATAATGCGAATGAACCGCCAGCTTGGATGTCGCAGCCCAAATGGACGATCAACCCTCGTGGCTGGACACGTTCTGTCGGCATATTTCCCGTAGCTAGGATCCATGACTGAAGTCGCGTCGACACCGCGCCCATCGCAGGCCGCCCTCGCACTCTTCGACGTCGTCGAGGGTGCCCGCGTCACCCATCTGTGGGGCCGTCTCGGCTGGCAGGACATTCGCCGTCGCTATCGACGATCCACCCTGGGGCCGTTCTGGATCACCATCAGCATGGGCCTGCTTGTCGGCGTGCTGGGCACGCTCTACGGCGGGTTGTTCAAGGTTCAGGCGACGAACTACGTTCCGTACCTGACGCTCGGCTTTGTCATCTGGACCCTGATCAATGGCCTGATCACCGACGGCTGCGCGGCCTTTGTCAATGCCAGCAACATCATCCAACAGGCACGGTTGCCGTTGTCGGTCCATGTCTACCGCGTCGTTTGGCGCAACCTCATCATCTTCTTCCACAACGCCGTGATCTTCGTGGGCGTGGCGATCGTGTTCTCGGTGTGGCCCGGATGGACGGGCCTGTTGGCCATCCCGGGCATGATGCTGCTCTGCGTAAACGGGGTCTGGGGCGGCATGCTGTTGGGCGCGTTCGCGGCCCGGTTCCGCGACGTGCCTCCCATCATTGCGAGCATCGTGCGCATCGCGTTCTTCGTAACGCCCATAATCTGGATGCCCGAGTTGCTACCGCAACGCGCCGCTTTGCCCTTGAACCTCAACCCGTTCTACCACGTCCTGGAAGTCGTCCGAGCACCGCTGCTCGGCGAAGTGCCGGGCGCGGTCTCGTGGTTTGCGATGATCGGCATGACGCTCGTCGGCGTCGTCGTGACGTTCGTCGTCTACGTCCGGTATCGCTGGCGGGTCGCATATTGGGTATGAACACCGGCGCAAGCATTCGCGTGAAGTCGGTAACGGTCGACTTCCCCATCTACAACGCGAACATGCGTTCCATCAAAAACCAGTTCATCTACCATGGAACGGGTGGGCGCGTTGGCCGACACGCTGGCAATCGTCTTACGGTGCGTGCGTTGGACGACGTGAGCTTAAGCCTCGAGCACGGCGACCGGGTCGGCATCATCGGCCACAACGGTGCGGGCAAGACAACGTTGCTACGCGTTATGGCAGGCGTCTACGAACCGATCAGGGGTCGTGTCTGGCGGAACGGCAGAACCGCATCGCTCCTCAACGTCTCACTCGGCATCGACGAAGACGCCACGGGATACGAGAACATCATGACCCGAGGCCTGCTGCTCGGTCTCTCGCCGGAGGAAGTGCGCGAGCGTACTGCAGAAATCGCGGAATTCACGGAACTCGGGGACTACCTGGCGATGCCAGCGCACTCTTATTCATCGGGGATGCGGTTCCGGTTGGGCTTCGCGGTTTGCACCTGCTTCGAACCCGAGATCCTGCTTATGGACGAGTGGCTGAGCGTCGGCGACCGGCACTTCGTGGAAAAGGCCCGCGAGCGGCTCGAGGAGTTCGTCGACCGTGCAGGCATCCTCGTGCTGGCGTCGCAGAACGTGAACTTGCTGGAGAGGGTCTGCTCGAAGGGCGTGCTCCTCGATGCCGGAAAGGTCAAGGCGATGGGTCCGATCGACGAAGTACTTCGCAACTACTGATGCGGAAGTTCGAGACCATCGGTGCGGGCCGGAAGCGAGGCTGAGGTGCGCATCCTGTCCGTGATCGGCACGCGTCCGGATGCCATCAAGATGGCGATGGTCGCGCGTGCGCTCGACGCTGGGGAGGTCGAGCACCGGCTATGCGCCACGGGGCAACACCGCGAGATGCTGGACGCTGTCCTCGCCGAGTTCGGTCTGCGTCCGGACTACGACCTAGGCGTGATGGTGCCGGACCAGGATCTGGCCTACATCACCCACGCCGTCCTGAACGGAATGGCAGATGTGCTGAACGATTTCCTGCCGGATCGCGTTCTCGTTCAGGGCGACACGACCACGACGCTCGCCGCCGCGCTCGCGGCGTACTATGCCAAGGTCCCGGTGGGACACATCGAAGCGGGTCTGCGCAGCGGCGATCCGACCATGCCTTGGCCGGAGGAAATGAACAGGCGGCTAACGGACCAGTTGAGCGACCGCCACTACGCACCGACGCCAAGGGCCAGGGAGAACCTTCTGGCGGAGGGTTTCGACGATGCGGGCATTCGGGTCACCGGGAATACCGGAATCGACGCCCTGTTGCATGTCGCGGCGCGGTTGGAGAGCGAACCCGCGTTGCGGCAACGTGCCCGTTCGGCCGTCGGGTCGATGCTCGACCCCGCGCGGCGGTTGATTCTCGTGACCGCCCATCGACGCGAGAATCTCGGGCGGGGGTTGGCGCGGATCTGCGAAGCATTGGGACAACTCGCGTCGCGGGGCGATGTAGAGATCGTCTATCCGGTTCACCCCAATCCGAATGTCGCAAAGCCTGTACGGGCTGCATTGGGTAGTCGGCCCCATGTCCACCTGCCGTGTGCGCTGGAGTATGTGACCTTCATCTACCTGATGACTCAGGCTCATATCATCATCACGGACTCGGGAGGCATCCAGGAAGAAGCGCCCGTCCTCGGCACACCCGTCCTAGTCACCCGCGACCAGACCGAACGTCCGGAGGGTGTGGGCGCGGGAACGGCGCGGCTGGTTGGGACCCACGCTGGGGTGATCGTCGGTGAAGCGCAACGGCTGCTTGACGACCCGGAGGCCTACGCGGCGATGGCGCGACGCCATAGCCCCTATGGCGATGGGTGCGCGAGCGAGAAAATCCTGCGGGATCTAGCCGCGTGACGAACCGAATAGAACGAGTCTGCGTGCTCGGTCTCGGCTACGTCGGGCTACCCACCGCAGCGGCTCTGGCGGCGAAGGGCGTCGATGTGGTCGGTGTAGATACGGATCCCGACCGGGTCAGGCAAGTCAATGCCGGTGTGGTGCCGATCAGCGAGCCCGACTTAGGTGCCCTGGTTCGGAGCGTGACCAGTAGCGGGCGACTGCGAGCCACCGTCGAGGTGTGTGCAGCCGACGTGTTCGTCATTGCCGTGCCAACGCCATTGACCAGAGACCGCGAGCCGGAGCTAAGGCACCTTCGACAGGCGACGAACACCATCGCCCCGGTTCTCGAGCCGGGCAATCTGGTGGTGCTTGAGTCGACATCCCCACTGGGAACCACGGAGGCGTTGTGTCGGGAGTTGGCTGCACTTCGTGCCGATTTATCGTTCCCGCACATGGCGGGGGAGAGCAGCGACATCCGCGTTGCCTACAGTCCGGAACGGGTGCTCCCTGGACAGATCCTTGCGGAACTGGTCAACAATGAGAGAGTCGTGGGTGGCATCACTCGAGCCTGTACGCAGGCTGCCATCGCACTCTACCGGAGGTTCGTCAGCGGAAGCTGCTTCGCCACGACGGCCCGCACCGCCGAACTCGTCAAGCTCGTGGAGAACGCCCATCGCGACGTCAACATCGCTTTCGCGAACGAGGTGTCGCTCGTGTGCAATGTCCACCACGTGAATCCCTGGGAAGTCATCGAGTTGGCGAACCGCCATCCCCGGGTCGATGTATTGCAACCGGGACCGGGCGTCGGCGGGCATTGCATTCCCATCGATCCCTGGTTTCTGGTCAACGCGGCGCGGGACTCGACGACCTTGGTTCGAGCGGCCAGAGCGGTGAACGACGGCATGCCGCAGCATGTAGTCAAGCGGGTGCTCGAATCCTGCGCCGACAAGCTGAATGCAACCGTCGGTTGTCTGGGGCTCGCGTACAAGGCGAATGTGGGCGATCTGAGAGAAAGCCCCGCCGTGGAAGTGGTGCGGGAACTGGGCCGAAGTTCCGTCGGTCGGGGAGGTCGGATAGTGGTCGTCGAACCGTACATCGATGTGCTACCACCGTCGTTGGCGGGCCAGGATCGCGTCGAGCTCGTGAGTCTCGGGGACGCGATTTCGACAGCGGATGTTGTCGTGTTGCTCACCGACCACGACGAATTTCTCACGGTCGACCACGCCGTCTTGGCGACGAAGGCGGTTGTCGATGTACGGGGGGCGTGGCGTCTGGGGCCATGACCCCCAAGACGAGGGAATGCGGGACCGGACGGAGCCCGTCCGGTACACGCCAAGACGAGGACACTCGCGTTTTGGCGACGCTGGCCCCCGATTGCGGTCTACGCCAACTGGTGGTTCTCTAGAATGACCACACCCAAGTCCGGAGTCCACGATGTCCGCTGATGTCCTGCTGATCGAGAGGCACGAACACGTCGCCGTTCTCACTCTGAACCGTCCGGCCAAGCTCAACGCGCTGGACGCCGAATTGCGAGACGCGATGCTCGACGCCGTGGCAAGCGTGCAGTCCGACGACGGCATTCGTGCGGTGGTTTTGACCGGAGCGGGTAGAGGCTTCTGTTCCGGTGCCGATCTGACCAGCGGTGGCCGCGGCGAGCGGAGACGGCCGACTCAGAACGACCACCTGGACGACCTCGGCTGGGTTGGCCGCCAGGCCCTCGCGGTCTATGGTCTCGACAAACCCGTCGTCGCCGCAGTCAACGGCGTTGCGGCGGGCGCGGGCATGAGCCTCTCCCTGGCGTGCGACCTGCGCGTTGGATCGGAGAAATCCCGCTTCAAGACCGTATTCATCGAGCGAAACCTGTCTCCCGACTCCGGCATGAGTTTCTTCCTGCCGCGCATCGTCGGCTATTCGCGGGCTGCGGATCTGATCTACACGAGCCGGGCCGTTGAGGCCGAGGAAGCACACCGCATCGGCCTCCTCGACCGGTTCGTGGACCACGACGAACTCTTGCAAAGGGCCATTGAACTGGCGACGCAAATGACCGAGTGGCCCCCGCTTGCGCTCCGTGTTTCGAAGCGCGTACTTCAGCACAACATGGAGTGCGATCTTGGCGCCGCGCTACGGGGGCCGATCGCACTGCGCATTCGCCGGAACGAATTGGAACTGGGGAAGCAGAAGCACGCGGCAGCGGGCGAAGTCGGGGTCCTGCGCGACGTGGTCGACAATTTGGGTCGAGGCGCGCCTGATGTACGGCCTGTCAACGGATGACCGGGATTTCGTCCTCGATATGGGGCTCTGCCAGTGGGTCGACGCCGAACTGCTCGACGAAATCGTGGAACGGAGCGACTCCCTTCGTCGGATCGAGGCGATCCCGATGCTCGTCGGTCTGCTTGAGCCCGTCAGCCATGGCGATGCGGCGGCTTGGCGGTTGCACCCGCTGATTCGAGAGCACTGCACGAAACAGCGCTTTCGCAAAACGCCGGATCGGTATCGCTTGGTCAATCGCCGAATTGCCGTGGCATTGTCGCGCCGGGGCGAAACGGTGGCAGCGATGGGTCACGCGACCGAGGCTGGCGATGCCGCGTTGGTCGGCCACATCCTCATCGGTGCCGGGGGACTCAGGCTGTGGCTCCGAGAAGGACTGGCGGTGTTGGAGGCTGCTGATCGGTATCTGACTGCCGGCATGACGGCGCGCGAACCGCGGCTGGCGCTCGTGCACTGCGCCGTGCTTGCACTTACGGGGCATGTCGCCGAGGCGCGAAGCCTTACGGGACGACTGGCCCGCTTGAGTTCCTAGAGGACGCACGGAGCGAGGAACTGGAGTTCCGGATCGACCACACCATCGTTCGGGGGCTGCTTGTCGTCTACGGCTGCGAAGGGATTGGCGAACGGGCGCGGGACACATTCGTCAATGTCCGGGTTGCCGCCGAGACGAAGGACCTCGATGGGCTAGTGCGGGGGGCGGCCGCGTATGGCATGTGCCTTGCGCACGGCTTGAACGCGGAATTCGATGCCGCGTTGAAGCACGCGGCGCTAGCGCGGGCACAACTAGGGCGCCGCTCGTCGTACTTCACGATGCACATTGATCTTCAGACCGGATTGATCGCCATGGCGCAGGGGCGTGTCGCCGAGGCGGATCGCTGTTATGCCCGCGCGCAGCGGGTCGCAAGGACGCAATTCCTTCGTGACCCATCGGCCGTCGCGCACGCCGATGTGCTGGCTAAGGAACTTGAGCTCGAACGGCACCGCACTGGACAGGTCGGCGCGGCGCTTCAAACGGCGAAAGGGCTTGGCGGCTACAGTACGCCGTACTTTGCCTATGCGGCGGCGAGCGGCTTGGTTGCCGAGTTGTCGCTGTCCATTGGCGGCGTAGAGTCTGCCTTGGCAGCGCTCGATGAGATCAGGGAGCACGCGTACGGCGAGCATTTGCCGGCCCTGTCGAGGTGCTTGGCCGCACTGCGCGTGGGGACGCTGGCCGGTGCGGGCGACGTTGGCGAGGCCGAGCGGACATGGCTTCTCGCCGAGCTTCCCGAAAATCAGGACGGTTGTCTCGACCTGACGAGCCAATCGTGGCGGGAGATGGAGGCGCTCTCGTGTGCTCGGCTACGGCTGTTCGTTGCCCGGGAAGAATACGACGAGGCAAGGGACTTCGCCGCTGCGGTCACGTCGGTGGCGACCCAACGCGGACTCAGGCGAACCTGGATGCGGGTGACTGCGCAACAAATGGACCTCGAGCATCGCGCGGGCCAGATGAAGGCAGCGCTCGCCTGTCTCGAGGAGTTTCTGGGCGTGTTCCGGGAGACGGACTACTTGCGACCGCTGGTTCGCGAGAGCGAGTCCAGCGTTGCGGTGCTGACAAGCTACCTCGATTCGGAATCCGCAGGCGATTCCCAGGCTTTGGCGAAGACGCTGCTCGATGCCGTCGGTCGCAGCGACGGGCGACTCAACGGCCCACCCGATTTGACCCCGCGCGAGGCAGAGATCCTGGTTCGCTTGGCGGAGTACCGGGATAGGGAAATCGCCGATGCCCTCGGTCTCACACGATCGGGCGTTCGCTACCACGTGACGAACATCCTCGCCAAACTCAGCGCCCGCAGTCGCATGGACGCCGTGCATCGCGCACGGCGCTTGGGTCTGCTGCCGTAGAGGCCGGGTTTTCCACCCGCACCCTGTCCGCCGGGCCGCTGACGGGCTAGATCATTAGCCGGCCTAAAGCATGTAGCGAGAGGCGCAGCTCGAAGCACTGCTACGCCAGCCCTAGGCGCGGGCGACAGCCCCGCGACCGGCGAGGCCCCGGCGGCCTTCTTCATACCGCTGCAAGTGCTACACTCTCCCGCCCAGTGTCCTAGGAGCAACTCTTCGACACCGCCGCATGGGGGCGACTAGGTTTCGACGGCGGTTGCGAAGTCATCAGGTGCATGCCGAGAGGGTAGTGACTCTCGTAAAACAATCACTGCAACTAGAAATAGTTGCCAACGACGAAAACTACGCACTAGCAGCCTAAGCTGCTTACCTCGATGAATCGGCGCCCGTGACGGCGATTCGAGGGCAAAAGTCCACGGGATAGCGGCGGTCCGCGCCTCGGAGACAACCGCGAAACTTGAACGAGGCTCGCCCTCACGCACCCTGTCCGCCGGGTCGCCAACGGGCTAGATCAATAGACGGCCTAAGCATGTAGAGCCGATGACGGAGAACCGTCGGACGCGGGTTCGACTCCCGCCGCCTCCACCACTAATTTCCTGCAAATTATTGATTTTTAACTAAAATTATCTTTATTCGAAGATTGGTTATCAGTAAAGTGATCAGTTTTCGGGATGAGGCGTGGAGGTTGGCGATGTGCAGGATCGCAATGGGCACAAGCGGCTGGACCACCCCAACAGCGACGCGGACGCGGCTGCATTGACCCAACGGCCGGTGGCCAACGTTGGCCTGGGCGCGGAACGCGAACTGAACGCGCGCATTGGGCTGACGCCGGCGTTGATGGGACTTTGGTGTTTGGGACACGCCAATGATGATCGGCTACGCGCACGTGTCCGAGGACCAGAAGCTCGACCTGCAGTGGGGAGGCCCTGCTGGCGACAGGCTTGAGCGTATCTTCGAGGACACGGCAAACGGTCCCCGGCGAGCGTCTCGCCCTGCGCTGGCGCAGCTTCGCGCGGGCGATACGCTAGTGGTGTGGCGGCTCGACGGGCGGGCCGGAGAATCGAGGAAGCCCCCTGCGAGCGTCTGTCGACGGAGCATATTCCAATAAGAAAGTGAGCCTATCCGCGCGGCTTTCGTGGCGGGGAT
>JAPPKV010000323.1:0-11105 GCA_028819775.1 Gammaproteobacteria bacterium
CCCCTGACCAGAGCCGTTGTTTCGGCTGTTTCCCTCAGGGAGTCGACAGTCGTCAACGTACACGCGTCCTTTACTGGCTGGAAGCAAACCGATTAAAACATGTATGAACATACAGTATCAAATCGTCAGTTGCGCCGAACCTCCCGAAACGGGCCGCGGTCCATCCGCGGCTCCTTGGGCAAACCCAGCACCCGCTCGGCGATGATGTTGCGCTGGATCTCGTCGGTGCCGCCGGCGATTGACACGGCGGGGACGGAGATCAGTATTTCGGCGACGAGGCCGTCAAGGGCGCCATCGGGCCCGGCCAGCATTGCGTCGGCGCCCGCGATCAGCGTGTGCACATGGCAGGCGTGGCGGGCGACGTTGCTCGCCGCGAGTTTGCCCAGCGATCCCTCGGGGCCTTGCGGCTGGCCCCGTTCCTGTGCTGCGCGGGCGCGGCGGGCGGTCCACTCGGCGGATCGCGCCATAACCAAGAGCTTGGCGATTTCCTGGCGGACCACGGGATCGGCGATCCGACCCGTGACGTTGGCGCGTTCGACCACCAGGTCCACCCGCCCCGCGCGCTGTGGGTACCACTTGTAGGGTTCCATGACGGTGGCGATCTCGCGCCGTTCCTCTTCGTAGATGGAGCCTTCGAAGCCGTGCTCGCGGGCTTGGCCGCGCAGGCCGTCGGCACCCCGTCGTTCATGGGCGAGGGTGGTGATCGCGACCTGCCAGCCGTTGCCTATGCCGGACACGAGGTTCTCGGGCGGGATCACCGCATCGGTGAAGAACACCTGGTTGAAGGACGCATGGCCGTTCATCTGTTTCAGTTGGTGAACGTCCACGCCATCCTGGCGCATGTCGAGGATGAAGTAGGTGAGCCCCTGGTGCTTCGGCACGTCCCAGTCGGTGCGGGCGAGGAGCAGGCCGTAGTCCGCGTGGTGGGCGCTGGTGGTCCACACCTTCTGGCCGTTCACGATCCAGCGCTCGCCGTTGAAGTCGGCGCGGGTCGTGGCACCCGCGAGGTCGGAGCCGCTGCCGGGTTCGCTGAACAGTTGGCACCAGGTGTCTTCGCCGGTGAGGATGCGGCGCAGGAACCGCGCCTTCTGGTCGTCGCTGCCGTGTTCGAGCAAGGTGGCGCCGGCGAGTATCCGAATGCCGGTCTTGGCGGCGGTTACAGCGCCGAAGCGGGCGAATTCCTCGTCGACCACCGGGGCGAGGGCCTGGGGCAGGCCGCGACCGAACCATTCGGAAGGCCAGGTCGGCATCCCCCAGCCGGAATCGGCGAGCTTGGTGCGCCAGGCGACAAGGCCCGCATGTGGATCCCAGTTGGTTTCGAGCCAGCTACGGACCTCGCGGCGAACGGCGGCCGACTTGGGGCTGTCGGGTTGTCTCTCGGCAGTCGGTGCCGCTCGGGACGGGAATGACGTCGCGGATGCCCGCGGAGTTCGCCAATGCTGCATCAGGTTCTCGCGGTGCCCAACCGGGTCACCGAGGAAGACTTCCGAACTCTTGGCGCGTTTGTAGAACAGGTGGGTGTCGTTCTCCCAGGTGAAGCCGATGCCGCCGTGGATCTGGATGCCGTCCTTCGCCGCACGCATGTACGCGTCCGATGCGGCGGACTTGGCGAGACTGGCGAGCGCCGGAAGGTCGGCATCGCCGCCGGCGGCCGCGTTGGCGGCTTGGTAGGCGGCGGATTTGGCAAGCTCAACGGTGAGCGTCAGGTCGGCCAGCCGGTGCTTCACGGCCTGGAACGAACCGATGGCGCGGCCGAACTGGACGCGCTCCTTCGCGTATTCCACGGCGGACTCCAGCAAACGCGCGGCCCCGCCCACCATCTCGTTGGCCAAGGCGGCGGTGGCGAGGTCGAGGGTTCGCCCTAGTGCTTCCCCGGCGTGGCCTTCGCGCCCCACCTGGCGAGCAGCGACCCCATCGAAGTTGATTCGCGCCAATTTGCGGGTCGGGTCCAAGGCCTCGAGCGGCGTTCGCGTGACGCCCTTGGCGGATGCGTCGACGGCATAGAGGGAAAGCCCGTCCATGCCGGCGGTGCCGGGTTGACGGGCGCCGACGAGCAGCAAGTCCGCGATGCAGCCATCGAGGACATGGCTCTTGGTGCCGTTGAGTGTGCCGTTCTCCGCGACGATGCCGGTGGCGCCCAAATCCCATTCGCCATCGGTTTCGGCGAGTGCCAGGGTAGCCAGCCGGTCACCCGAGGCGAGGCCGGGGAGTAGCGCGGCCTTGTCGTCCTCGCTGCCGGCTTCAAGGATCGCCGTGGCGGCGAGGACCGTGGATGAGAAATAGGGGCCGCAATAGAGCGCTCGGCCCATCTCCTCCAAGACGACGCCAAGTTCACGGAAGGTGAACCCTTGACCGCCGTATTCCCCGGGGACGTGGACGCAAGCCAGCGCCAAGTCCTGACAGAGTTCG
This sequence comes from Gammaproteobacteria bacterium, assembly GCA_028819775.1. The sequence goes on from JAPPKV010000323.1 coordinate 2,410, forward strand.
CGCCACACGGCCCTGTCGTAGCCCTCGTCGGTTGCCATCAGGCGCCGGACTTCGCCGAGCGGCGATCGGTCGGCGAGGAACCTGCGAACCGCGTCGCGCAGCTGCTCCTGCTCCTCGGTGAAACCGAAACGCACGATGCCTAGCCTGCGGAGCGTTTCTTCGGCAGGTCCACGAACTCGCCGGGGCGCTTCTGCGCCTTGGCGAGCATGGCCTCCTGCATCTCCGCGCCCTGCAGGAACGAAGCGTTCCAGATCGCGATGTAGTCCAGGCCGTCCGCTGTCGAATGGTCCCGAGCGTAGTTGATCATGCGTTTGCACCCGTACACCGCCAGCGGCGGTTTGCTGGCGATCTCCCGAGCCACCTCGAGGACGCCGTCGAGCATCGCGTCCTGGTCGGCGTAGACCCGGTTGACCAGGCCGACCTCCTTGGCTTCCGAGGCGAACATGCGCCGGCCGGTGTAGGCGAGTTCGCGGACGATGCCTTCGGGAACGAGTTTGCAGAGACGGGGGAAGGTTCCGACATCGGCCGTCATGCCGATGTTGATCTCGTAGATCGTGAAATAGGCATCTTGCGTGGCATAGCGCATGTCGCATGCCGAGACCATGTCCACGCCGCCGCCGATGCATCCGCCTTGGACGGCGGCGAGCACCGGGATGCGGCACTCCTCCAGGCAACTCAGGCTGCGCTGCATATGCAAGGCGCCGTCGTAGAAACTGGCGCCGTGGCGAATCCGGGTCGTCCTTGCCGTGGCCTGGTCCTGGACACCGCCACCGCCGAAGGAAGCGAGGTCCATCCCGGCACAGAAATGCCGTCCGGTCGACGAGACGACGATGGCGCGTGCCCGGGCATTGGCGTCGATGTCCTGCACGATGGCGGGCAGATCACGCCAGAACGCGGGAATCATGCTGTTGCGCTTCTCGGGCCTTGTCAGAACGATGTGTGCGATCTGGTCGGTGATGTCGACGCTGAAACTCTCGTAGGTCATCTAGTCCTTCCCATGGCTAATTGATCAATGGTCCCACAACTCGGCGGTTGGGAGGTCATCGTGATCCCTTGGCAGCGCGTCGCACATACCCGGCGTTCCAGTTCCAGGCGACCAGACCGACGCCGACGTTGCTCATTGCCGTGGCGATGAAGATGCCGACGTAGCCGAACAAGTAGTCGCCGAGCAACGCCAAAGGCACGTAGACGATCAACGTGCGCAGCAGCGAGATCACGACGGACGGACCTGGCTTGCCGAGCGCATTGAATGACGAACTCGCGATCTGGGTCATGCCCATGAAGCCGATGCTCAAGGGGATGATGGTGAAGAACCACACGGCCACCCCGACCACGACGGGATCGGTACTGATCCAGGTCGTCACAACCCATTCGCCGCAGGTGACCATGACGACGAAGGTGAGAACGCCCCAAGCCAGCGCGAAGTTGTTGGTGAGCTTCAATGCTCGCCGGACCCGGTTGACGAGACCGGCTCCCCAGTTCTGGCCGACAAAGGGCTCCACCGAGGACGATGCCGACCACAGGATCATGTGAGCCAGCATCTCCACCCGCGAAGCCACGTTGTATCCGGCTACCACCGCATCGCCATGGGCGGAGAGCAGCCTCGTGATGATGAACATGGAGATCGGCATCACCAAGCCGCTCCCGACGGCTGGCCCCCCGACGTGCATGATGGCCAGCCAGGAATTGCCGATGCCGCGCCACGTCCATCGGAAGAGATGGGCGCGGGCAATCAAGACGGCGTAGGCAACGCTGCCGAGTCCGCGTGAAATCACGTACGCCCACGCCGCACCCGCGATGCCGAGTTCCGGTGCCCCGAACCAGCCGAAAACGAGGATGGGGCACAGGACGATCTGCCCCACTGACCCGATGGCCATGATCACACCGGGACTCGCGGCGCTGCCCGTCGCACGGAGCAGCATCGACCCCACGATGGACGTCATGAACAGCGGGAATCCAATCGCGAACACCGTAAGGTAGTCGGTGGCCATCTCACGAACGTCGCCCGTGGCCCCCAAGAGGCCTACGATGTGGCCGGCCGATGCGGCGAAGACCGCCGAAACCACGATGCCCACGATGAGGGCCAGCAGATGGGCGTGGGTGACGATCGCCGCAACCCGGGTCCTGTCACCGGCGCCGAACGTACGGGCCGTGACCGACGATGCGCCGGTGCCGATGCCGCCGGCGAAGGAATAGAGGGTAATCGTAGTTGGAAAGGCGTAGCCCAGTGCCGCTAGGGCATCGGTGCCGATCCAGCCTAGAACCACGGTCTCGGCGATCTGCGCGCCGAGCATGCTCACCGAGCCGAGAGCCATGAACGACCCCAGGCGGAGCAGGTGTCTGCCTACCGACCCGCTGGTGAATCCACCCGCGATCCGAGCGGGCACCGTCGCCGGGCTGCGGGGCTTGCGGTGACCGTCGACGGCCGCGGGGGTCGAGCCGTCCTTGGCGCTGATGTTCAGACGATGCCCCGTTAGGGCGAGTACGCGAAGTAGGCGTTCGAGACGACGACCCGATCGTCCACGCGTGCTTCGAAGACGACCCGCCCGTCCCCATCGTGCCACGCCCGGACGTGCAGTTCGTCGTTCAGGAAGACCGGCGCGGAGAAACGCACCTTTATTATCCGGAACCGCGCCGGGTCGCCGTCGGCAACGGCGTCGAGCAACAGGTGGGCGCAATGTCCGAATGTGCATAGGCCGTGGAGTATCGGCTCGTGGAAGCCGCCGAACCGGGCCGCGTCTGGATCGATGTGCAACGGGTTGTAGTCACCGGACAGGCGGTAGACGTGGGCCTGGTTGTCGGCAATGCGATGGGTGACGGTGACATCGGGCGCGCGTTCGGGAACCGTCATTTTCTGGGAGTATGTGGCACCTGACCCCTCGAACGGTTCGATGTCGCCGAGTTCCTTGACTCCGCGCCGGAACGAGCCGTTGACCATCTTGACGTAGACGTCGCCATCGGCGTCCGTGACGTTGCTCTCGAACTCGACGAAACCGTTTCCGCGGCCACGGGGATGAATGCCGACCACCCGGGAGCGGACGAAGACCGAACCGGACTTCGGCAGCGGTCTCAGCAGTTCCAGGTATCGTTCGGCGTCGATGTTCAACGGGCCCGGTGAGTTCGGCACCAGATCGTGGTCCAACGGAGCCCCGGCACCGCCCCAACGGATGGGGAAGGTGGGGAAGACCGCGAAATCCAAATGGCGCTCGTAGACGAAACGCAGGGCCCGTGTGCCGATGCCGACCGCATAGAGCAACACGTCGCGCTGGTCGTAGGAAATCTCCACCGACTGGCCCCAGGGACCGGGTTTGCCGTTCGGAAGGGCTTCGGTTGCACGGTAGGTCGGCATTAGGCGCGTTCCATTTCCCAAACGAGCCATGTTACGCCGTAGGGGCGATGCTTGTCGTCGCCCGCGCTGGCGACCAGATTGGTGCCGTCGGGATTACGCCGCGTGGGCGTCGCTACAGCGCGCCGACAGCCGCCGCCAAGTCCTCGACCCTGCGCTGGTATTCGTCGCTGTCCGCGTAGCGCCCACCGAGCACGAAACGCGCAGCACCCGCCTCCCGGAAGTCGTTCAACGCTTGCGCGGCAGCGCCCCGGTCGTGCAACGGCAATCCACCCATGACAACGATCTCGCCGACGGGCTGCCCGGCGGCGGCGCAGATCTCGGCGTAGTCCGCACAAGCGTTCGGCAGCCGTTCGGGCGTCATACCTATTGGCACCCAGCCGTCACCGAACTTCGCGGCACGCTTGAGCGCATGCGGGGGCGAACCGCCGATGTAGATCGGTGGCCGGGCCGGACGTGGCCGGAACAGAAAAGCCTGCCCGTTGGCCGTGACCTCGTCGTTGTCGAAACACGCCCGGATGAAGGCCAGCGTGTCGTCCGCGAGCCGACGGCGCTGGCGGCGGTCCACGCCCAGCGCGCGAAACTCCGGCCCCATCCAGCCAATGCCGGCGCCGAGGAGCAAACGCTCGCCGGAAAGTTCCTGGATGCTCGCGATCTGCTTGGCGGTGGGCAGGGGTGGCCGGTAGGGGAGAATCAGGACGCCGACGCCGAGCCGGATGCGCGTGGTGACCCCGGCGAGCCACGCGAGGGAGACCAAGGGGTCTACGTAGCGCCCGTTGGAACCTACCGCGTCGTTGGGGGGGATGGCGATGTGGTCGACCACCCAGATCGATTCCAGGCCGGCGTGTTCAGCGGCGATGGCGCACGCGGACATGGTCTCAGGCGTGGATTGATCGCCCATGTTCCGCAGCATGATCCCGACATGCATTTCTGGCCTGGCGCCTCGCCCTAGCGCAGAGCCGCCATCAGGCGGAGCAGGTCGCAGACCCGGTTGGCGTATCCCCACTCGTTGTCGTACCAGGACAGCACCTTGAGGAATCGACGGTCGGTGACCTGTGTAAACGATGCGTCGAAGATGGAGGAGTGCGGATTGCCGATGACATCTGACGAGACCACGGGCTCGGTGGTGAATTCGAGGACGTCGCGCATTCGTGCGGTCTCGGCGGCGCCTTGCATGGCGTCGTTGACGGCCTCGACGGACACGGGTTGTTCGGTCTCCACGAACAGGTCGACAACCGAACCATCGGGAACGGGAACCCGGGACGCAATGCCGTCCAGCCGGCCGTTCAACTCGGGCAGAACTTCGCCCACGGCCTTGGCGGCACCCGTGGACGTGGGAATGATGTTCTCGGCTGCCGCGCGGCTGCGCCGCTTGTCGGAATGGGGCACGTCGGCAAGGCTCTGGTCGTTGGTATAGGCGTGCACCGTGTTGATGATGCCCTCGCGAATCCCGAAGTCATCGTGGATCACCTTCGCCACCGGGGCCAGGCAATTAGTCGTGCAACTGGCATTCGAAACCAATCGATGTTCGGGCCCGAGACCCTCGTCGTTGACGCCGATGACCACCGTGTAGTCGATGGGATCGCCAGCCGGCACGGTGAGCAAAGTCCGGTCGGCACCGGCCTCAAGGTGCTTCGCGATCTGATCCCGGGTTCGAAACACGCCGGTCGACTCGACCACCACGTCCACGTCGAGGGACGCCCAGGGGAGATTGACGGGGTCGCGCTCGCTGACCATTCGAACGCGGCTACGGGAGGTGACCAATTCGTCGTCCTGGATCTCGACGCCGCCTTGGAAACGGCCCATGACGGTGTCGTAGGTGAGCAGATAGGCAAGGGTGCCGTGGTCGAACAGGTCGTTGATGGCCACGATCTCGATGTCGCCAGACGCCTCGGCGATCCGAAACACGGCGCGGCCGATGCGCCCGAAGCCGTTTATTGCCACTCGCATCAAGTAGCTCCCGTTGTCGCTTGTGTCTCGTCGAGCGCGGCGTAGTGGGCGGCGACATCGAGGATGCGGCTCGCGTGGCCGAGCGTCTCGTGCCATGCCAGCAACTTCATGAGCTTGTCGCCGGCCATGAGTGTGCCTTGAAGGTCGACCAGAATGGACTGCGAGAAGCCGCGGACGTCGGAGGAGACGATCGGGTCGTGGGTGACTGCGATCAAGTCCGGCTCGGCTTGGGCGGCTGCGATGAAGAATTCGTTGATCACGGCAGCATCCATGCCGGCGTCCTCGAAGGCGAGGGTGACATCGAGCAGCGAACCGACCGCCACCGGCACGTTCAGCGCGAATCCGCTCACCTTGCCTTTGACGCTCGGCAGCGCCTGCTCGACCCAATGCGGCGCCGGCGTCGTGTTGGGGATGATGTTGCCGGCGGCCGCCCGGCTTCGGCGGTAGTCGGGCCCGGCATGGTCGTAGAGGCTCTGGTCGCGCGTATAGGCGTGCACCGAAGTCATTGTGGCGTGCGCAATCGGTCTGGCTGCGGTGACGACCCGCAGCGCCAGGGCCATGGCGGTGGTGGACGCAGATCCGGCGGAAACGATGCGATCGCCGGAATCGGCGTTCGCCTGGTTCACGCCGTAGAGCACGACCCGGTCGAGCTCCCCTTCGGGCAACGAGGACGTCACCACCCGTCTTGCGCCGTTGTCGAGATGGGGGGTGAGCGCGGTCCGTGAGCGGTAGCGGCCGGTGGCGTCGATGACGACGTCGACACCGAGCAAATCCCAGGGAATCTCCCCGGGTCGCTCGGTCGACATGAGTCGCGTCCTCTGGGTCGTGGTGCCATCGCTCGCAACCAGGTGGTTGCCGGTCAGAGCGACGCCGCCATCCCGGCCGATCGACTTCGACAACAGGTGATGCAGTATGTCCGGCTGCCCGATGTCCGCTATCGCGACCGTGTCGAACCGGTCGTCGTTCAAGGCGAGGCGATAGATCTGGCGGCCGACCTGGCCGAAACCCATCAGACCGATGCGTAGTGCGTTCAAACTCGAAACCGGCGAAACCCCGTAGCATTGGCAATCATCGCACGGATGACGGCGCAGGTCGCAACTAGCCGTCCCGCAGGGAGACCCTGAATGACCGACTACCGATCGAGAGTGCCCTTCTTTGCGTTTCCCGACACGCTGGCCGAGCAGGAAGCCGTGCTGGCATCGCATCCGATGACTTCTGGCCCATCGGCGATAGGCACATCCTGCTCTTCTTCAGCCATGTGAGCGGTGGCCAGTACCTGCTCGGGGACTACGACACGAACCGTCAGAAACTCGTCGTGACCGGGGCGGGGAAGTTCAACATGGGCCCGGTCAAGCCGAGCGGCGTCCACGCACCGTCCGCCACGCCCGACGGGCGCGACGTCGTGGTCGTGTTCAACATGAACCCGGGCAAGCCGTCGGCGGGTTGGAACCAGATCATGAGCCTGCCACGCCGCCTGTCGTTGGGTGAAGACGACGAACTCCGTCAGGAGCCGATCGAGGCCGTCGCGTCCTGCCGAACTTCGCGATTGGGTGGCGAACCGCTGACGCTGCCGGCGAACAGGGAGGTGGTGTTGGACGATTTCGGCGGCGACGCATTGGAAGTCCGGGCGGTGATTGCGCCGAGCGCTGCTGCCATGGTGGAACTCAACGTGCTGCGTTCGCCGAACCGGGAGGAGTTCACGCGCATCGCCTTCTACCGCGACCGGGGCTATCGGGACCGCGTGTGGCGGCGGCTGCCCGTCGGGAGCCTGGTGACCCTGGATACGTCCTACTCGTCGGGTGCGCCGGACGTCCATTCGCGAGCCCCCGAAACCGCCCACTTGCGCCTGAGCCCCGACGAGCCGCTCGAACTACGGGTGTTGGTCGACAAGAGCATCGTCGAGGTATTCGTGAACGCCAAGCAGTGCGTCGCGGCCCGGGTCTACCCGGACCGGGCGGACAGCAAGGGCATCTCGTTCCGTTCGCAGGGAATGCCGAGCGAGGTCACGGCACTCGATGTCTGGGAAATGGGGACGATCTACTAGCTCGATGCGGCCGCAACGCCCCCGATATTCGCCGCCAGGAATTCGAGAATCCGTTCGTAGAGCAGACGTCGGCCTTCGTTGCCGCCGAAACCATGGGCCTGTTCGGTCTCGTAGAGCCATTCGGGTTCGTTGCCTGCTTCGCGAAGCGCCGCCCGTAGACGTTGTGCGTGTTGCGGCGGCGCACGGCGGTCGCCCCCGCCGTGGACCAAGAGGACGCGGGCCTTGATGCGATCGGCCAGGTACACCGGCGAACGGGCTCGGAGCTTCTCGTCATCGTCCCCCACGGCCTGGCGCAGGTAGGCGATGCCTGCGCGGCGCTGCCTTATGTCGCCCGACTTCTCGAGCAGGGTGAGATCGTAGATGCCGGCCCCGCCCACCGCGCACCGGTAGAGATCGGGTTCGAGCGCGGCGCCCATGAGCGCGGAATAGGCCCCGTAGCTGTTGCCGTAGGCGCAGATCCTGTCGGCATCCGCAATGCCCTCCTGCACGGCCCACCGGACGGCATCGATGACATCGTGTTCGATCAGCCTTCCCCATTCGCCGAATCCGGCCCGCTCGTACGGAATGCCGTAGCAACATGAGCCGCGGTAGTTGACCTGCAGCACGTGATAGCCGCGACTGGCAAGGAGTTGGACGTCCGCGTTGAAACCCCAGTAGTCGCGAACCTGGTGTGGGCCGCCGTGGATGTAGACCACCATCGGGCCGGGCTTCGGAGTGTCCGGTGCGCTCGTCACGTAACCGTACACCTTGGTTCCGTCGCGTGCGCCGAACTCGACGGGCTGCATAGGGCTCAAGGCTTCCTGCGGTAGGCGGGGCCGCCGGGCCATGAGCATGTCGACCTGTCCTGCAGCGGCGTCGACGAGCATGTAGTCGCCGGGCCGGCGATCCCCCGACACGACGGCCACCAACTTCGAGTGATCGCGCGTGAAACTGGTGAAGGTGACCGTGTCGTCCGGGAACATCTTCGCCAGCGCCGCGTGCTGCCGAGCAAGCGGATGCCGCCGGCTGACGTACATGATCTTCGGATAGTCGGGATCGAAACGTACTCCCCAAAGGTTGCGCCGACCGAAGTCGTAGTACAGCGAGGTCACGTCAACTTGCGGGTGCCGCAGGAGAACCTGATGGGTGTCGGTTGCGACATCGAAGAGGCCGAGGCCCGTGGTCGCAGCATCGCGGCTATCCAAGGTCAGGAACGTGCCGGGCCTGGGCCCGAACCGTGCGGGTACCCAGCCGTGTCCAAGCGGGTCGTGGGGGGGGGGCGGGGGCGCGGGGGGGGGCCCCGCGGCGGGGGGGTGTGGGGGGGGGGCTGGTGGGGGGGGGGGGGGGCGGGGGGGAAGCGGAGAAGCCGGGGGCGGG
>JAPPKV010000323.1:11115-12108 GCA_028819775.1 Gammaproteobacteria bacterium
GTAGTGAACCTCGATGCGGGCGTTTTCGTTCTCGCCGGTTCCGATGACCACCTTGCCCTCGGCGTCGGGAACGAAAGAACCGTACGGGGCCGGGCCGCTCGCGACGCGGCGCATGGACTTCGACTTGAGGTTCAACAGGTGCGCCTGGGCAAAGCGGTTGGGCGAAGCGGAGACGAGGACGTGTTCGGGGTCGTCCGGCAGGATGTCGATCACACTGCCGCCACCCACCCGTTCGGTCTCGCCGGTTTCGGCGTGCACGGTCATCAGTTCCAGGGTGAGCCCCATGATGTCGAGCGTGAGTGCCTGGCGCATGGGCGAAACCAGCAGGAGGTCGTCCGTCGCCCAGTAGATTCGAGCGATCTCGCGCTCCGTTCCCATCGGGAAGTTCACCTTCACCTCGCGCTCGGGGAGCGTTATGACCTGGAACGCGGCTTCGTCGCCTTGACGGATGCTGGCGGCCAGGTAACGGCCGGTGGGAGAGATCGAGACTGTCGCGACTTCGGCCCGGTCGGTGAACAGCGCGATGGGCGGAGGTTCGGCCTGGGCAGGTTCAGCGCTGCCCGCGAGAAGGGTCAAGGCGACCGCCCAGGCGGTCGCCTTGCTTTGCTTGCCGCCGCCGGGCGTGCTAGCGGTCATCGGACGTGAGCACAAGGGTCCCCGTCGTCGATAGTGTGCCGCCGGTTCCGTTGACGACGCATGTCGTGGCTTGGGTCTGTTTGCCCTCGATGCCGTTGACGCCGTCTTCCGCGGTGCGCGATAGCTGCCGGAAGGCCTCCACCAGCAGTTGCATGCCGTACATGCCGGAATGGTTGAACGACAATCCGCCGCCGTTCGTGTTGATCGGCACCCTGCCGCCCGGCGCGGCGTGGCCGTCTTTCCACAGCGTATAGCCCTTGCCTCGGGGAGCGAGGCCCAGCATTTCGGCGGTGATCCCCGCAGTGATCGTGAACGAGTCGTAGATCATCGCCATCTCCATGTCCTGCGGCCCGAGAC
>JAPPKV010000123.1 GCA_028819775.1 Gammaproteobacteria bacterium
AGCACAACCTTGCCAAGGTTGGGGTCGCGGGTTCGAACCCCGTTTCCCGCTCCAAACGTCGAGCGTCTAACGGAACTTGGTGGATCTAGGTCCGGAGAACGGCCCAGCACGAGGCCGCGCAGCGTCACCATCCCACCGCCCTGCACGCCGCACCGCCCCACCGGAGACCCTGCTCGGCGTTGAGCGCGATCACGAATCAGCGACGGCTCGGCGACCGTCGTCGCGAATCCAATGGCCGCAGCGAAGGCATACACCAGAAGTGGTCGTCCCAGCGTACGGGAGCCTGCCGGCCGCGGTTGTCTCGCGGCGGAAGGCACGCTGTCTATAGCGAATGGTTGACCAGCAGCAATTCCTGTCGGTTTCCCTGCAGCAACGTCGCGGCCGCATTCGTGAACGGCCAAAGCGTAGCCTCCAGATCCTTCCACGTGTGGACGTAAGGAACCACGCAGGGATCCCGCTCAACCACCAGCCTGTCGACGGATTCGATGCCGAACCTGAGCCCCTTGTAGGGGACCGACTGCGAAAACGCGAAAAAGGCGTGACCTCGGCAATCGTCGTTCAAACGATCCGTCACCACCTTCGCAACGCGTTCGAGGCTTTCGCCGTTCAGGTAGTTGAGGACATCCCAGAACAGGCAGACATCAAACCTGATGTCCGCCGGCAACTCCAGAGGCGTGACCTCGTCTTCCTCGCCGTCTGCGTCGAGAAGTCCGGCGAAGTAGACCTGGCAGCTGAACTGGTTGAAGAACCGAACGCTCTGAGGTGTCGGCGACCCCAGATCAAGAACGGAGAACTTGCGTCCCTGACCAACCAGCTCGAACGCACGAGGCAGGAGCGCGGACGACATTCGCATGGGCGGTGTCGCCCCGCGCTCAGGAGAGCATCACGCGCGGGCGCGGCTTTCGGCGGGATTGGCGTTGGTCGCCGGCGTGTCGCTTGCAACTGGGCTCTTCGGACCGCTAGCTGGCGTGTCAGCGGACTTGGCCGGACCCTTCGCGCTCGACGTACGCTTGGCGGCTTTTTCGATACCCTCCGGTTCCATGTCGATCCGGCCCTTGAACTTGGCACCGTCATGGAGGATCACCCTCGGACTCAGGATGTCGCCACGCATCGATCCCGAAGCCGATATCTCAACCTGGTCCGAGGCCTTGATGTCCCCGTTCGCCTTGCCGTGGATGGTGACGTTCTTGGCCTTGATATCCGCCCGGATGTCACCGGATTGGCCAACGACCAGGGCGTTTTCCATCAACACCACCTCGCCGTTGAAGCGGCCCTCCAGGAGGATGTCCTCCTGCGCAGTCAACGTGCCCTCGATGGCCACGGTCCGCCCAATCATCGATGGGACCGGTTTCGCAGGCGCGGCGGATTGCCGAGGCTGCTCGGGCGATGGCTTGCGCTCAATTGTCGGCGTTGAACTGCTGTCCTTGCGCTTGTCGAACATGGCTTCCCCCGTGTTTCCAACGGCGCAATCATAACTGTTCCGACGCGAACCGCGAAAGCCTAGGCCTCGCCCGAAGGCTCGGCCTAACAACGCGACGAATCCTTGGGAACGGCCACTCCCGTCGGACCAGAATGCCCGGTCCGTACAACCCTTGCGCTCGACGGGCGTAGAATGGATTGAAGGATTCTGGCGTGCGGGGTCTCGCTTGGATCAACGTGTGCTGACGTTTACCGAGGAAATGCTCCTTTTGCTCGGCGACGAGCAGGGAACGTTCCTCCCGGTGCGGCAATACGCCTTGGAGTGCGCCCTTGCCGGGGCCGTTCTACTCGACCTCGCCTTCGCCTATCGCATCGACACCGACCTCGAGTCACTGGTGGTCACCGACCCTAATCCGACCGGGATCTCCTTTCTCGATCGGGTGCTCGCCAAGGTCGTTGCCCGCAAGGACACCGCGGACACCCAGGCATGGATTCGCTCGCTCTCGGAGGACGATGTCGAGACCATCCGCCAGGCGGCGCTGACGGCGCTTGTCACGAAGGGGGTGCTAGCCAAGAGAGAGGACCGCTTCCTTCGCCTGCTTCGCTCGGTGCGCTACCCGACGATCGATCACGGCGTCTTGGAGCGGATCAAGAAGCGCCTTGCCGACGTGCTCTCGGACGAGATTCCCGATGCCCGGGACGTGGCGTTGCTGAGCCTGGTGGATGCCTGCGACATCCTCCCCGATCTATTCCCCGACCGCGAACTCCAGGAAGAGCGCCACAGGATCGCCCAACTTCGCAGGATGGATCTGATCGGTCGCGAGGTGGCGGGAACGATCGCCGAAATCCAACGCACCATCATCCAGGCGGCACGAGCCGAGGCGGCGCGGTTCGGAAAGCTTCGCCTCGTGCTGTCCGGGGTCGCCGTCGGCGCAGTCGTCGCCACGCTCGTGGCGCCCCGTGTGCCGATCCCCGATAGCTTTGGACCGAGCATCCTGCGCAACCTGTGGTTCGACGGCACCTGGCAGGAATGGAGCGGCTACGTGCTGCTCGGGCTCAGCCTCCTGGGTCTCTCGATCGCCGTGACCGTCAAGAAGCGCCTGGTTGTCCGGGTCGCCCGTTCCCACCCCTGGCGGCTAACCCATTTCGTGCTCGGGGTGAGTTGCCTGGTCGCCTTGTTCGCACACACCGGCTTCCGCTTCGGTGCCAACCTGAATGCCCTGCTCATGGGTTGCTACCTCGTCGTGCTGTTCTCCGGAGCGCTCAGCGAAGTTGCCCTTCGCGTCGCATCCGGTGTGCAACTCGTCGGATTGGGCACGCCAGGCAAGCGGCGGCGCGCCCTGATCCGCCTCCACGTGGTGGCACTGTGTCCGCTGCCCGCGCTGTTGGTGGTCCACATTCTCACCGCCTACTCCTTCTGAGGAGCCGAGGGCATGCCCGCGCGGATCATCTGGTTGCTGGTGACGGTGGCCTTGATCGCCGGCGCGTTCGTCGTGGCGGCGCTGTTCCTGGGCGGAGACCGCCGCGTGCTTCTGATCGGCGCCACAACCGACGCCCACCATCAACTCGAGATGTCCTGCGAGACCTGCCACGGCACAACGGCGTTCGCGGACGCGGTGGCGGCCGAACAGGCAGTCAACAAGGCCTGCCGCAACTGTCACGAAGACGAACTGGACGACGCCGACGACAGCCACCCGCGCAGGGAATTCCGCAATCCGAGAATGGCGGCCTATTGGGAGAAGCTCGATGCCCGGCTTTGCACGACCTGCCACATCGAGCATCGACCGGAGATCACCCTGGCCGGCGCCGTCACCCTGCCCTTGGACTTCTGCTCGGCCTGCCATTCGGAAGGCGACCAGGATGTCCGCGCCCATCGACCGAGCCACGCGGCGGCGACGTTCGATACCTGCGCATCCGCGGGTTGCCACAACTTCCACGACAATCGCGCGCTCTACGAGGATTTCCTCGTCAAGCACGCCGACGAGCCTTGGCTCGCAGCCTCGCCCATCCACGGGCTCTCCGCGCTCGGCCGCGGGCCAGGGGCCCCGGCCGAGGTGGCGCTCACGCGAGACGACGCCGTGGCCCCGGCCAACGCACTCGCCGCCCCCGGAATACTCGACGACTGGTCGGGTTCGGGCCACGCGGCCGCCGACGTCAACTGCGGTGGGTGCCACGCAACAGGCGGAGACGGGAACACCGTCGACGTCGAAGCGAATTGGATCGAGACCCCATCGTTGGCGGTGTGCGAGGATTGCCACCGCCCCCAGACGAGAACCTTCGCATTGGGCCGCCACGGCATGCGCCAACACCCGAAAATCGCGCAGCCACGCGACCCGCGACGCGGGCTTTCAAGCCTCGGGCTTGAAGGCCTCGTCCCGGATGCGGTCGCGGACTGGCTTTCCGACCCGGTCCTCCCGCTGCGTCTGACCGTCGCCGAAGCTCGGCTTCCGATGAAGCCGGACGCCGTGCGCCGATCGCTCCATTGCGGTAGCTGTCACGCTCCCCACAGCGCCGACACGCGGCATGCCGCGGTCGAGGCCTGTTCGTCGTGCCACGACGACCCTCACACGCGTGCGTACTTCGAGAGCGCGCACTACGAGCTGTGGCGAAACGAACTCGCCGGCACGGCGCCCCCCGGCGCGGGGGTCAGTTGCGCCACGTGCCACATGACAAAGACCGAACGACGCGGAAGGGTCGTCACCAGCCACAACCAGAACGACAGCCTGCGACCCAACGAGAAGATGATCCGACCGGTGTGCCTCGACTGCCACAGCCTGCAGTTCTCGTTGGATGCCCTTGCAGACGTCCCCCTGATCGAGGCTAACTTCACCGACAAGCCCAAGATTCACGTGGAGAGCATCGATTGGGCAGTAAGCCGGACACGAGACCAAGCCGTCGCCGATGGATGACCGCCCTCGCCTGGTGCTAGTCCAATCGTGTTAAGGAGAAACGCCGCCATGAAACGAAGATCACTTTCGATGGTTGCCCTTTTCGCCACTCTCGCCACCGCAGTGGCGGCGTCAGAGGGGGTGCCCTATCAGCGTGTCGCCGACATGCTCTACCAGGTGATGTCTGCCGACCGCGAGGTCTATACGCGCATGGTCGTGCAGCGACTCACCATCGACGAGGAAGTCCTCACCGCCTCGGAGCACTACGACGACGACCTGGCGTTGCCGCTCCCGTCGCAGATGTTCCGTTTCGGCGCCGAGCGGGTCATGGACGAAACCGACGAGTTCTCCTACTCCCTGCTCTCGCTGGCACCCATCAACAAGAAGAGCGGTCCCGGCACGCCCCTCGAGAAGGAGGGCCTCGAGCATGTGGCCGACAATCCGGGCGAGAACTTCTACGGCGAAGAGGATCTCGGCGGCGACAGATACTTCACCGCGATATATCCGGATTTCGCCGTCGTCGAGGCCTGCGTGACCTGCCACAACAACCACAAGGACTCGCCGCGGCGCGACTTGAAGGTCGGCGAGGTCATGGGTGGCATCGTCATTCGGATTCCGATGGACTGAACGCCCTTCCGACGCAATCTCGACGGATTGCACCGGGCGTAGGGGACGGGCTTGTCCCGTCCCGCTGTTCAGGAAGCCGGCACGTCCGGCCCGGGTGCCGCCGGCGCTTGGGCATCCGCGGATTCACCGCTGCGGCCCTTGGGAACCGGTGCGAAGTAGCCCACGACGAGCAGCAACAGCCCCACCCCGAGGAACGAGACCACGCGGCTCAACGTGCCCACGTTGCCAAGTTCCACGACGAACAGCTTGACGATGACGATGCCCATCACGACCGCACCGCCGATCCAGACCTCCCGGCGCTTCCGAACGGCACCGACGATCATGCCAGCGAGCCCTGCGGTGCCCCAAACCAGGGACAGCCCGGCTTGGAAAACCGCCGATCCGGCCAAGGCAGCGGCGGTGAAGGGAACGTCCGCGAAGTGATGCACACCCCGTGCTACCTCCATGGATAGCAGGACAAGGGCGACGAGGCAGTACAACGGGGCAATTACACGCGATTCCCGCCGGCGCACCTCGACTCCAAGCGATAGCCAAACGGCACCGAACGCCACCACGGCACCAATCGTCAGGGGGTTGAACAGGGGCAGATACGGAATCGGCGCGGCGCTCCCATCGGATGTCAAGCTCGCCACGACGACCACTATCGCGGCCGCTCCGGCAACCACGCGTATCCCCGCGCTGGAATACGCCCGCCAATGGTGGTCCAGGGGCCAAGCCAGTCTCCCGCGCGCAGCGCCCGTCGTCCATGCCAAGATCGCCGCCGACACAACGCCCGCGGCGAGAGGCCATTCGCCGTCGGCCACTGTCCCGACGAGCCACCGGGCTTCGCTGGCAACCAGCAACGCCAGCACCCAATACGTGCCAACGTGCCAGACCGGTGCGAGGTCCGGATAGCCGGTCTCGCGATAGCGCAAATACGCGTACTGGACACCAAACGCAAACGGCCAGGCGAGCCAGGTGAAGTTCCCCAAAGGATGTCCATCGGTGAGGATGGCCAGATCGGATAAGACCAGCAGCACCATGGCGGGCAGCAGTATCAAACCCACGTCGTTGAGGCGCTGCCATCTCACTGCCTTTGCGACGCTCATGGCCGCAATGACCGAGACGGCGGCAAAGCCGAGACACGCGCCAACGGTCAATTCGTCCACGAATCGGACAACTTCGCGCACACCGGACCAAGACCACCAGATGATCGCCATGCCGTGCGCGACCTGCGTCCACAACAACCGCAACTGGGGTGACAGCCGGCTGTTGTCGAAGCTCCAAGCGATCACCCAGGCGCTAAGCGACAACAGGATCCCGGCGAGGAAGAGCCCGTTCACTACGGGCGTAGTCGCCGGTTCGAACAGTCCGGTCCGGACATGAGCCACCACCGCGGCAACGTGCAGCGCGGCGCCCGCGAATATCAGCAGCCGAGAGCCGTTGCGTACACCGAACCACGCAAGCGTCGCGGCCTGAACCCCCCAAGCAACCGAAGTCCAGCGGTCGTCGAGAGCAAGCGGGAACGCCGTCGCCAGGAACAAGAGCCCCAACCCGCCGAACGACAATGCCAGCAGGCGGAGATCCTTGATCCTCCAAACGAATACTCCGAGCACGGCGTAGAGGGCCGCCAGGCCGCCTGCCGTCCATGCGAGGCCCGCTTCGCTCTCCACGATCCGGGTCTGCAGCGTGAATCCGACCAGCGGCGTCCCGAACACCAACGCGCTGTCGACGAAGCCCCGCAGGTTCGGCGGGCGCTGGAGGGCGAAGAGGACCGCGATGCCGATGTACATCAGCACGAAGAGCACCAGGAATGGCTCCGTCGTCGCGAAGTGCTCCGGCCGATAGGCCTGGTAGCCCCACAGGCTGCCGATCACGAAGGTGAACGCGAACCCTAGCAGGTTGAGAGGCCGCCACGCCTTGAACCAGGCGATGCCCACGATCGCCGCGTTCAGCACCGCGTAGTAGCTGAAGAGCAGCACATGGCTTCCGGTCTCGGTCGCGGCCAGGAGGGGTGCCAGGAATCCACCGGCAACCCCCAGCACGACTAGCACGCGGGAGTCTTGGACCAGGGCGAGGATACCGGTCGCCACGGTGACAACCACCATTGCGCCGAACGCGACCGTTGCCGGGAGCAGCGCGTAGAACTCGAACGCGGCATATGTCGTCAGGTAGAGAACACCCAAGCCGCCGCCCTGGAGACTCAGCGCATAGACCTCCCGCGTTTTCCGCAAGCGCCAGCCGATGGCCAGCATGACCCCCCCGAATAGCGCCACACAGGACAGCCGGGCCCATACCGGAAACGAGAACAGCTGCCGCTCGATGGCGTAGTTGATGAAGAACGCGACGCCGAAGAGAACCACCACGACACCGACCTTGACCGGTACATTGCCGGTCGTGAACCAGTTCCTCGCTACGGCGAGTACTCGACTCACAAGGGAGGGGTCCGGTTCCTGTTCTAGCCGGTGAGAACGTGCCCCCGTTGCCCAGACCGAGTCGGCCGTCGGCTCCCGTTCCGATTCCGGGGGATCGGCACGTTTCGCCACGCCCGACGTCGCCGGCGCCGCCGTGCGTACGCTCGCGGCAGGCGGGGCGGGTTCCGGAACCTTGTCCTTGCGGGCACGATCCGTGTGCCAAGAATCTACAGCGTCCGCTTCTTCGCCAGACTCCAAGCGTCTCACGCGCCGGTTCAAATCGACGAGCCACCCACCAAGCAACCCGATCAGACCGCCGTAGAACACCGCCTGGCCGAAGCCCCCGCTGAGCCCGCCCACAACGGCGCCGACGAACAACCCCAACAGCATCGCGATCAGGACACGGACGGACATGCGGTTCCTCCCCACCGTTCGGAGAGCATACTAGCCCGCGACGACGGCTCGCTCGCGCACTTTCCCCGGGTTCCTAGCCCACAAGACCCTGCCGTCCTGTCGCGTAGGACCATGGCGTAGGACCATGGGACACCCACCTCCGCTTAGGTCTGTTGGCGCAGGACCATGGGACACCCACCTCCGCTTAGGTCTGTTGGCGCGAGGTAGTACACCCACTGTTGGGACACCCCCACCCAGCACCCACCCAGGAGCACCCACCGACAAGGAGCACCCACCCAGGGACACCCACCGACAAGAGCACCCACCTGTTAGGGGCGAATAGGGACACCCACCGTCGGTGGGGCGAGTACGGTAGGGCCAATAGGGACACCCACCGACAAGGAGGCCGCTAGGGACCCGCCGGTCGGCATTCGCCCGACCGAACGCTGTGCCACAATGTCAGCGCCGCTCCGACCGGAGGCAGTTGGGCGCCACCGTCGCCGTCGGGCTTCTCCTACTCAGCAAAGGATCAACGACATGAAACCTGTTTGCCTCGTCATGGGTGCCGGTGCCGGCATTGGCGGCAATGTGGCCCGGCGCTTCGCCCGAGAGGGCTACCACGCGGTACTGTGTCGCCGCAGCGACCAGGACGGTATCAACCGGCTTGTCTCACTGATCGAAGCCGACGGAGGCACTGCGTCGGGCTACCTGCTGAACGCCATTGAAGATGGGAGCATCGAAAGTCGCGTCGATGCAGTCGAGACGGAGATCGGGCCCGTCGAAGTCGCCGTGTACAACCTCGGTGCGCAGATCGGGAACCGAGCGCTCGAGGACACGTCCCACAAAGCCTTCGAGATGGGCTGGCGGCTCGCCACCTTCGGACTGTTTCGCTTCGCACAGGCCGTGTGTCCCCTCATGGCGGGACGAGGCCACGGCAATCTGCTGGTAACCTCGGCGACCGCCGCCATGCGTGGCAACCCGGGACAGCACTCTCACGCCGCCGCCATGGGAGGACGACGGCTGCTTTGCCAGACGCTGAACGCCGAGTACGGCCCGAAGGGCATCCACGTCGCGCACCTTGTCGTCGACGGCGCTGTCGACGCACCCGATACGCTCGGCAAGATGCTCGGGCCCGAGCGCTACCAGGAGATGCGGGAAAGCCGCGGCGATGGTCTTATGCGGCCCGACAAGATAGCGGACACGTTTTGGCACATTGCCCAGCAGCACCGCTCCGTGTGGACCCACGAACTCGACCTGCGCCCGTTCTCGGACAGCCCATGGTGGAACGAGTAGTGTGCCGAGCCAGGCGCATCGACCCGAACAGACGAGACCCCAGGCTGCCACTCTGGCACCGAGGATAGGCTCGCGCCATATGCGACAAACCCTCGAGTTCGGACTAAACCGTTTCGACTGGACGTCCACGGACGCCTTCGCGGCCGACGTCAGGCGAGCGGAGGAGCTTGGATTCGGCTACGCACTCATCCCCTGGAACCCGCTGTCGCGCCCCGACCCCTACATGCAGCTCGCTGTTGCCGCAGGGCAGACCTCGCGAATACGGCTCGGGCTGCTGCTCGACAACCCCGTACTCCATCACCCGGCCACGTCGGCCAGTTCCATCGCGACGCTCGACGAGATCTCGGGAGGCCGTGCCCTTCTAACCTACGGTATCGGCGATACGGCCGTGCGCTGGCTTGGATTGCGCCCCGCGCGGGTCGTGGAACTCGAGGAAGCCACGGTTCTGGCGAAACGCCTGCTCGCGGGAGAGGAGGTCCAGATCGGCGCGGTCCGGCCCGCCCGCCTCCGCCACAACAGGCCGGTACCGGTATGGATCGCGGCGGGCGGCCCGAAGACCATCGAGATGGCCGCTCGGGTCGCCGACGGCGTATTCCTCCGGGTCGGACGGCATCCGGAAAACCTCAGAGCCGCCATGGCACGCGTTCGCTGCGGAGCGAAGGTGGCAGGACGAAACCCTGACACGATCGGCATTGGACTGATCTTCCACACCGTAGCGAGCGACGACCCCGTCGACATTCGTGCGATCTCGCGCTCCATGGCGGCGGGATACTACGAGTATTCGCCCGCCCTGTTCGAGATCCCGGCCTTGCCCTGGAACGGACCACCCGTCGGAGAGTTGATGCTCCGCGTCTATCCAGACTTCCATCACGCGCCTGACCTCGTCGCGTCGGGCAACCTCGTCGAATTCCTCGACGACGAGACCGCGGACTCGTTCTCGTTGTTCGGAACGGCGCAGGACATTGCCGCGCAACTGCGTCAAGCCATCGAGATCACTGGCAGGGCCGACATCGTCGTTCCGCACCCGGTTCCGATGCCCAGACCCGGCGAACCGGTCCCTCGCATCCTGCGCTCGGCTCCCGTCGGTGCCGACTACAAGACCTGGTTCGCCACCGAGGTCATGCCCCTGTTGTAGGTGAATCGCCGCAGCATCCGAGGGACGCCGGGAAGCTCTTGCCGACGTACGTGAGCAACGGCATGTCATGCCGACGATCCCATCGATGTTCCCGCTCAACACCAGGCGAACGTCGTCCGAGGTATTGCGCACCAGTCACAAACGTGGTGGGTGTCCCCTACGAAAGGGCGGTTGGCGTCCACAAACAAACATGGGGCCTTCGCCAACGCGTTGCCAAGCGAGGGTGGGTGTCCCTTTGCCACTTTACGCGTTGCCAAGCGAGGGTGGGTGTCCCTTTGCCACTTTCTTTGCCACTTTGCAGAACGCACTTTGCCAAACGCCTAAGCGAGGGTGGGTGTCCCTTTACAGAACGCACTCTTGCCAATGCCAGGGCGGGTCCTTTTGCCAACGCCTAAGCGAGGGTGGGTGTCCCTTTACCTAATGAAGCGAGGGTGGGTGTCCCTTTACCTAATGCTCTTTACCTACTGCCCCAAATCAGCTACTTAGATCGACGAACCTGGAACAAGACACATGAGATACGGAATCTACCTGCCGACACGGGGCCCGTTGGCGGCGCCCGACGCGATTGCGGCAATCGCACGCGGCGCGGAGTCGATGGGCTACGGGACCATCGTGGTTGGGGACCACATCGTGTTCCCCGTTCAAGTGGAGTCGAAGTACCCCTACACGGTCAACGGCGGATTCCCTGGTCACGGCGACGCCTTGGAGCAGCTCTCGCTCATGGCTTTCGTGGCCGGTGTCACGGAGCGTGCGCGCCTCGTCACCAGCGTCATGATCCTCCCCCACCGAAATCCGCTGGTAACCGCGAAGATGCTGGCCACCATCGACGTTCTTTCCAAGGGGCGGCTGACCGTCGGCGTTGGCGTGGGCTGGATGCGCGAGGAGTTCCAGGCACTCGGAGCGGCCGACTTCGACCACCGCGGCCGGGTGAGCGACGAGTACCTCGAGATACTGAAGAAGTGCTGGACCCGCGATCCGGTGACGCATCGCGGAGAGTCCTATGCCTTCGAGGCATTGCACTGCATCCCGCATCCGGTCCAAAAACCGCATCCGCCGATCTGGATCGGCGGTCACAGCCTCCGTTCCCTGCGACGCGTGGCGAGGCACGGCGATGGATGGCACCCCGTCGGTGCGACATCCGCTTCGCCGCTGCCGCCGTCCGAGTTTCGATCGCTGCTGGAGCAGTTGGAACGTCTGACGAAGGCCGAAGGGCGGGATTTTGACTCCCTCACGATCGCTTTCAAGGCACCTTCCTACGATCCGGGGCGGGTCCCGCTAGGCCACGACCGGTTGCGTTTCACCGGTGAGCCAGCCCAGATCGCCGAAGATCTGCTTGCCTACGAGGCTTTGGGCGTCGACGAAGTATCGTTCGACTTCCGCAGTCCGCCGCTCTCTCGAACCCTCGACCGCATGCAGCACTTCATGGACGAGGTGGCACCGCTGCTTCGTTGAGCGACGGACTGATTCCGGCCCAACTCAATCCAGGCCCCTTGGAGGCCGTCGCGGCAGTTTTTCCCAGTTGACGTCCGCGAGCAGCTTGGACAGGTGCTCTTCGCCGATCGCCTCGCGAACGCCCGCAACCCCCGAGTCGCCTACCCGGTTGTGCAGCTCGTTCGGATCCTCGGCCATGTCGTACAGATCCAAGGGCTCTCGCGTGCGTGTATTCACCGTCATCTTGTAGCGGTCCGTGAGAACCATGGAGTACGGATCCCGCCCGGCAAATTCGCTCAGTACCGCCGCC